>JAKAML010000133.1 GCA_021812845.1 Pseudomonadota bacterium | reverse complement strand
ACACGCTGAGCCGTCGCACATCCTTAAGCGACTTTCAAGTCCAGCTTCCGGCCCGCCCCGACGGTCGTCGGACACACGAGGATGCACGGATCGTGCCGTGCGCTCCGGTTTCGACGCCGGCCTCGCAACACCGCGGATCTGCTGCCATTTGTGCCGTTCCGCGCACGCACGCGGCGGTCGCGGTGCTGTTGCGGCGGTGTTGCGATGCGACGCGTCGCGCCGCCGTCGGGAGACGAGAACAAGCTGGCGCTCGCCCGTCCAGTTGTGTTCAATAATGTCGCGGCACGATGCCGCCGGCCGGCCCCGTTAACCAAGCTCGAGGCGCCCGGTGTCACACGCCGCCAATCAACCGCCCGCCTGCCGAGGGGGCGCGACCGGCATCCTGGGAGGACGCTATGACGGAAGTGGCACACAGCATGGCCTCTGGCGCCGCCGCCGCGTCGGACCAGGGCTATCCGTGGCTCAAGCACTACCCGGCCGACGTGCGCTGGGACATGAAGATCCAGCCGCAGCCGCTGTTCACGCTGCTCGACCGCGCCGTTTCCGTGCACGGTGCCCGCACCTGCACGAACTTCCTCGGCAAGACGACGACGTACAGGGAGATCGGGGCACTGGTCGACCGCGCCGCCGCCGGCCTGCAGAAGCTCGGCGTGACCAAGGGCACCAAGGTCGGCCTGTTCCTGCCCAACTGCCCGACCTTCGTCATCTACTACTACGCGATCCTCAAGGCCGGTGGCACGGTCGTCAATTTCAATCCGCTCTACACGATCGACGAGCTGACCTACCAGTTGAAGGACAGCGACACCGAGATCATGGTGACGCTCGACCTCAAGATCCTGTTCGACAAGGTCGAGGCGCTGCTCAAGTCGGGCGCCCTGCCGCGCGCCGTCGTCGCGTCGTTCCCGGCACTGCTGCCGGGCGCCAAGTCGGTGCTGTTCAAGCTGTTCAAGGGCAAGGAGCTGTCGCATCCCAAAGCCTCGCCCGCCGCCGGCAAGATCCTGCTCGACAGCGAGCTGATGGCGGGCGGCGGCAAGCCGGCGCCGGTCGAGATCGATGCCAGCTCAGACATCGCCGTGCTGCAGTACACCGGCGGCACCACCGGCACGCCGAAGGGCGCGATGCTGACGCACGCCAACGTGTACTGCAACGTGCTGCAGGTCGTGTCGTGGGCGCCCGAGCTCGTCGACGGCGGCGAGCGCGTGCTCGGCGTACTGCCGTTCTTCCACGTCTTCGCCATGACCGTCGTCATGAACTTCGGTGTCGCCAAGGCGTCCGAGATGCTGATCATGCCGCGGTTCGTGCTCGACGACGCGCTGAAGCTGATCGACAAGGGCAAGCCGACGGTGATGCCGGGCGTGCCGACGCTGTTCAACGCCATCCTCAACCATCCCAAGCTCAAGACGTTCGACCTGTCGTCGCTGAAGTTCTGCCTCTCCGGCGGCGCGGCGCTGCCGCTCGAGGTCAAGCAGAACTTCGAGCGCAACACCGGCTGCAAACTGGTCGAGGGCTACGGGTTGTCGGAGACCTCGCCGGTCGCCACCTGCAATCCGATGAATGGTCCGGTGAAGGAGGGCTCGATCGGCCTGCCGCTTCCCGGCACCCTCGTCTCGCTGCGTGATCTCTCCGACCCGACGCGCGAGGTGCCGCACGGCGAGCGTGGCGAGGTGTGCATCGCCGGACCGCAGGTGATGAAGGGCTACTACAAGCGCCCGGCCGAGACCGCCGACCAGTTCGTCGGCCACTTCCTGCGCACGGGCGACGTCGCGGTGATGGACGCCGACGGGTTCTTCTACATCGTCGACCGCATCAAGGATCTCATCATCTGCTCGGGCTACAACGTCTATCCGCGCCGCGTCGAGGAGGCGATCTACGAGCACCCTGCGGTCGAGGAGGTCACGGTCATCGGCATCAAGGACAATTACCGCGGCGAGGCGCCCAAGGCGTTCATCAAGCTCAAGGCCGGCCAGTCCGTGACGGCCGAGGAGATGATGCGCCATCTCGAGGTCAAGATCTCCAAGATCGAGCTCCCCGCCGAGATCGAGTTCCGCGACGCGCTGCCGAAGACGATGATCGGCAAACTGTCGAAGAAGGAGCTGAAGGCCGAGGAGGCGCAGCGTCAGCGCGCGACATGACCAACGACCCGCCCCCCCGCGCCCTGGAGGCGTCCGGCCCGGCTGCCGGCGGCGAGCCGGACGGCACCGGCGACGGCGACGACGGCCTGCGCCGCTTCACCATCGGCGAGCTCGCCGATCATTTCGGCATCACCACGCGCACCATCCGCTTCTACGAGGCGCGCGGGCTGCTGTCGCCGGAGCGGCGCGGCGTCAACCGCACCTACTCGCGGCGCGACAAGGCGCGGCTGACGCTGATCCTGCGCGGCAAGAACCTCGGCTTCACGCTCGAGGACATCGCGGAGTATCTGGCGCTCTACGACGCCGACCCGATCCAGGAGGCGCAGACCCGCCTGCTGCTCGACAAGATCGAGGCCGCGATCTCGGACCTGCAATTGAAGCGCGCCGATCTCGACCGCACGCTGCGCGACCTGAAGGACATCCGCGCCAAGTGCGTCGAGCACCTGAAGGCGCCGAAACGACCGGCGTGAGCGTAACACGGCGTGAGCGGGGCATGGTGTGAGCGGGCCCCGGCGTGAGCGGGTCGTGGCTCGAGCGGGTCAGGGCTCGAGCGGGTCAGGGCCGCCGGCCTCAGCGGTAGAGGTCGGCCCGCGTCGGCGGCAGCGGCGGCGGACGCCGGGCCGACTTCGAGGCGAGAGTCTGGAACAGTCGCAGCGTCCCACGCTCGAATGCGAGACCGACGCCTGCGAGATAGGCGACCCAGATGCGATACTTCTCCTCTCCGACATGAGAGATGGCGATGTCGCGCTGCGCCGTCAGCCGCTCGCACCAGAGCCGGCACGTCCTCGCGTAGTGCATCCGCCACCCTTCGACGTCGTGAACCTCGAAGCCCGCGATCTCCATCGCAGCGACCGAGTGGCCGATGTCGTCGAGCTCGCCGCCGGGAAAGATGTACCTGGCGATCGCCTTGCGCTCGGGCCGCATCCGCTTCGGCAACAGCCGCGGCTTCTCCGCCCGACCGGAGATCGCGTGATTGAGGAACAGGCCGTCGTCCGCCAACAGCCCCCGGATCTTCGTCATGTAGAGGGGAATATTGGCGAGGCCGATGTGCTCGCACATGCCGACCGATGCGATCTTGTCGTACCGCCCCCGGACCTCGGTGTAGTCGGCAAGCTCGAACGTCACCCGGCCGTCCAGCCCCAGTCGCCGCACTTTCTCCCGCGCATAGTCGAGCTGCTGCTCGGACAGCGTGATGCCGTGCGCCTCGACACCATGGTGGAGCGCCGCGTGACAGACGAGGCCGCCCCAGCCGGAGCCGACGTCGAGCAGCCGCTCGCCCGCCTTCAGCCGCAGCTTGCGGCAGATCATCTCGAGCTTGTCGCGCTGGGCGGTGGCGAGATCGTTGCTCCAGTCGGTGTAGTAGGCGCACGAGTAGACCATCTCGGGATCGAGAAAGAGCGCGTAGAAGTCGTTGGAGAGGTCGTAGTGGAAGCGGATGTAGTCCTTGTTGTCCGCCGACCGGCGATGGTGGCCGACGTAGTCGCCCTGGAACGTCTCATGGTCGGCCGGCCTGCGGCCGGGTGCGAAAAGAAACGGCGACAGCCGCGCCGCCATGCCCAGCATTTCGCCGGTCCTCAGCCGCGCCCGCCCGCCGCGGCGCTGCAGGGCGCGCCCGAAATCGAACAGGGTGCCGCCGGTGATGTCGATCCGCTTGCCGATGTAATGCCGGATCAGCGTCTCGAGCGACGGCCGGCGCAGCAGCGAGGCGATCACGCCCGGATCGCTGATCCTGATCTCGAGCGGGCTCGTCACCGCGGAGCCGAGCGCATGGCGCGAGCCGTCCCACAGCCGCACCGACAAGTCGAGGTCGAGCCGCCGCGCGAGGCGGGCGACGACGTCGCGGGCCGCATCGAGCTGTCGCTGCGTGGCGCCGGCCTCCTGTGAGCGCTCGGACCCGCCGATCGAGGCATTCATGGTCCACCTCCTGTCGGCCGTGGCCGCTCGTACAGGAAGTTGGGGATCCGCCTCCCGGATTCAAAGCGTCCCGGGCGGCCGGGACGCTGGAGTTCCGGCGCAGACATCTGGCTGGTGTGCCGGCCGCGGGCGGGAACCAAATGTCTGCGCCACAGCAATGGTGACGGTCGACGGGGCTCAGGCGGCCTTGCGCATCTCGGCCGCCTTCGCGCTCTCGAGGATCGCAGCGACGCCCATGCCGCCGGCGGTGCAGACCGAGATCAGCCCGCGCCCGCCGTGGATCGACAGGAGCTTGGCGAGGTTGGCGACGATCCGCGCGCCGGTGGCGGCGAACGGATGCCCGAACGCGATCGACGAGCCCTTGACGTTGAGCCTGGCGCGGTCGATCGAGCCGAGCGGGCGATCCTTGCCGAGATGGCGCTTGCAGTAGGCGGGATCCTCCCACGCCTTCAGCGTCGCCAGCACCTGCGCCGCGAACGCCTCGTGGATCTCGTAGAAGTCGAAGTCCTGCAGCGTCAGCCCGGCGCGGTCGAGCATCTTCGAAACGGCGATCGTCGGCGCCATCAGGAGTCCCTCGCCGGCCACGAAGTCGTTGGCCGCGTGCTGCGAATAGGTCATGTAGGCGAGCACCGGCAGGCCGCGCCTCGTCGCCCACTCCTCGCTCGCCAGCAGCACCGACGACGCGCCGTCGGTCAGGGGCGTCGAGTTGGCGGCGGTCAGGGTGCCGGCGGCGCCCTTCTCGAACGCGGTCTTCAGGGTCGCGAGCTTGTCGAGGCTCACGTCCTCGCGCAGGTTGTTGTCGCGGTAGACGCCGGCACACGGAACGATGAGATCGTCCATGTAGCCCGAGCGGTAGGCCTCCGCCGCCTTGTTGTGGCTCTCGTAGGCGAGCAGGTCCTGCGCCTCGCGCGTGATGCCCCACTCCTGCGCCATCAGCTCGCAATGCTGGCCCATGCTGAGCCCGGTCCGCGGCTCGTTGACCGACGGCGGCAGCGGCGCCAGCTCGCGCGGCGAGAAATCCTTGAACACCTTGAGCTTGTCCATCGTCGTCTTCTGCAGGCCGACGTCGCGCAGGCGGGTGGCGAGCCTTTTCGTGAACACGATCGGCGGATCGGACGTGGTGTCGGACCCGACCGCGATCGCGCTCTCGATCTGGCCGGTCGCGATCTTCGCCGCCGCGCCCATCGCC
>JAKAML010000132.1 GCA_021812845.1 Pseudomonadota bacterium | reverse complement strand
GACCTCGACCTGGCTCGACAGGTTGTCCTCGCCGAACACGGTGATCTTGAGCTTGTCGCCGATGCCGAGGCGAAACGTGCGGTCGTGGCGCGGCTCCTGCGCCCGGGTGGCGAAGCTCGGCGGGGCGTACCCGCCGGGATCGGCACAGGCGGTGAGCAGCGCCGCCGCCAGCAGGGCGGCGACGGAGGGACGGCTCGACATCTCGAGCAGGCGACGCAGGAACATGTGCTCGAACGCTCTCAGACGGGACAACGAGTTGCGGTCGACGTCCGGACAGACCTCCCCCGCACCGGCCAGGAAACGCCCACGGTGGTTAATTTGGGTCTAAGTGGAACCAAGAAATTTGCGGTGATCGATAGGGTTATCGTTAGCGGTGCATAAATGCCGGGATGCTAGCTTTGCAGGGTTCGGCAACGGATCGGGGGGTGGGCGTGATCACGCGGACGCTCGTATCGGACGGCTCGGCGCGGGCTTACGAAGCCAAGTCCCATCGCTATTTCTCGAACGCACGGTCCGACTTCGTCGAGCGGTTGCCGCACGACGACACCGCGCGCGTGCTCGAGGTCGGCTGCGGAACCGGCGCCACGGGCGCGCTGGCGCTGGAGCGGGGCCGGGCGGGCCATTACGCGGGGATCGAGCTGTTCCCGGCCGCGGCGGACGCCGCCGGCGAGGTGCTGAGCGAGGTTCTCTGCGGCGACATCGAGAAGATCGAGCTGCCGTGGCAGCCGGCGGCGTTCGACGCGCTGATCCTGTCGGAGGTGCTCGAGCACCTGGTCGAGCCGTGGGCGGTGCTCGACAAGCTGGCGCGAGTGGTACGGCCGGGCGGGCTCGTGCTCGCGAGCTCACCCAATGTCGCGCACTGGCGCGTCGTGCGCGAGCTGGTCCTCGGCCGGTTCGAGCTCGCCGACCAGGGCGTTTTCGACCGCACGCACATGCGCTGGTTCACGCCCGAGAGCTATGCCGCGATGTTCGAGCGGGCCGGGTTCGCGGTCGTCGAGGTGGCGCCGGTGACGCCGTTCTCCGAGCGGACGCGCATCGTCTCGAGCCTGACCGGCGGGCGTTTCGACCACCTGTTCATGACCCAGATCTCGATCGAGGCCGTGCGGCGCTGAGGGTGCCCGTGGGGTGTCCCGTGGCCGTCGCGCCGTCAGGTGCGGCCGCCGCGCGTGACGGCGGCGGTGCCGAGCGTGACGTCGTACTCGCAGACGAGACCCGCGGCCGCACCGCCGGCGTCGATGACGAGCAGCGGATACTTGTAGCGCATCACCCACAGCGCGTTGTCGACGTCCCAGATGGCGACGTCGACGTCGCTCCTGCCCATGACGAGACGGACCGAGGCCGGCGCGGCCCAGGGGTTCGGGCCGGCGGCCGGGCGGCTGTCGCGGCGGGTGCCCTTGAAGCACGCCTCGACGGCGGGGCCGCGATAGGCCTGCACCAGCGCCTCCTCGGCCGCCGACCGGAAAATCTGGTCGTGTGTCCAGATCTTGAGCCCGGCCAGACCGGCCAGGACGAGCACCACGGCCCGCATGGCGTCACCTCTCCTCGGACCCGGTCCGGTCCCGGCGGCCCCCGAGCCGACCGACGTCCGTGACCCGTCGCCGTTTCTCTCCGCCAGTCTGATAGCTCATGGTTAAGGAAGGGTTGGGCGCGGTCGCAGCTCGAACCGGCTTGTCAGCGCTGCGGGAGTGCGGCACAAGCGGCTCTCTTGCACAAAAGTCGAATGCGACCAGGGAGGACGACTGTGGCGAAGAAGAAGATCCTGATCACGTGGCCGTTGCCGGACGCCGCCATGGCCCGCGCGCGCGAGACCTACGAGGTCGTGGCGCACAGCGGCAAGCCGCAGATCACCATCGACGAGATGCTCGAGAAGGCGAAGTCGGTCGATGCGCTGCTCCTGACGCTCAACGAGAAATGCCGGAAGGACGTGATCGATCGGATGCCGGAGCACATCAAGTGCATCTCGACCTACTCGATCGGCTTCGACCACATCGACCTCGAGGCCTGCAAGGCGCGCGGCATCAAGGTCGGAAACGCGCCGCACGGGGTCACGCTGGCCACGGCCGAGATCGCCGTGCTCCTGATGCTCGGCGCCGCCCGGCGGGCGGGCGAGGGCGAACGGATGCTGCGCTCGCGGCAGTGGCCGGGCTGGCAGCCGCTGCAACTCGTCGGCCGCCGCCTCGACGGCAAGAAGCTCGGCATCTACGGCTTCGGCAAGATCGGCCAGGCGCTCGCCAAGTTCGCCCGCGCCTTCGACATGGACGTCCACTACTACGACATCTACCGCCAGCCGGCGGACAAGGAGAAGGCGCTCGGCGTCACCTATCACCCGAGCCTCGACAGCCTGCTGTCGGTCTCCGAGTTCTTCTCGATCAACGCGCCGTCGACGCCCGAGAACCGCTTCTTCTTCAACAAGGACGCGATCGCCAAGATGCCCCAGGGGGCGATCGTCATCAACACGGCGCGCGGCGACCTCGTCAACGACGCCGACCTGATCGCGGCACTGAAGTCCGGCCGGCTGGCGTCGGCAGGGCTCGACGTGTTCTTCGGCGAGCCGAAGATCAACGAGGGCTACTACGATCTCGACAACACGTTCCTGCTGCCGCACCTCGGCTCGGCGGCGATCGAGGCCCGGAACCAGATGGGCTTCGAGGCGCTCGACAACGTCGACGCCTTCTTCGCCGGCAAGGACATGCCGTTCAAGCTGGCGTGAGGCGCGCCGCGTCGGCGGCCGGCATCGGCGCCCTCAATTGAGGCGGAAGCTGATGCCGGCGCGGACGACGGTGGTGCTCGGATCGAAGCTGTCGATGCTGCGTCCGAGGGCGCCGAGGTCGAGGGTGCTCTCGCTGTAGTCGAAATGGAGCGCCTCGACGCGGAGCGCGAGGCGCGGCAGAACGGCGATCTCCGCACCGCCGCCGTAGACGATGCCCTCGAACGCTGCCGAGCGGCTGGCGCTGCCGGCCGCCGTGCCGACGGTGATCTCGAGGTCGGTCCAGGCGTAGCCGGCGGTGGCGTAGAGCAGCACCGGGCCGACCGGGATCCCGAGCCGGCCGCGGACGGTGCCGGAGGCGTTGACCTCGGCGCCGGTGACGAAGCCCGGCAGCGGCAGGGCGTTGTGGCCCGAGGCGGTATCGATGCCGACGTCGGCCTCCACGCCGATCACCACCAGGCCGAGCCCGAGGTTGAGGCCGAGGTGGCCGCCGAAGCCGACCGATTGCTCCGACAGGCTGCCGCCGTTGCTGGTGGTGATGTCGTGCCAGTTGCCGCCGCCGTGGACGCCGGCGTAGACGCCGCTCCAGACCGGCGCCAGCGGCGACTGGGCGCGGGCGAGGCCGGCGAGGGCGATCGACAGCGCCGGGAGCAGGAGGGCGTGGGAGAACGCGCGGTGAAGCACCGGTCGCCGACGGGACGCCGGAGCCGCGGCAGGGCTGGTGGGGGACACGGGCGGGCCTTCCGATACGCAGGAGAACAGCCGTCGCGGAACACACGCCGGCGGGCATCACGGTAGGTTGCAAAGGCTAAATCGAGGTTAACGAGTGGTGAAGGCGCTGTGGAGGGTGGCCGTCAGGCGCGGCCGCCGATGGCCTCGAAGGTGGTGTCGGAGCCGGTGACCTCGGGCAGAAGCTCGGGCAGCGGTCGTGCAGGGCCTCGGCGTGAAACTCGAGTGTCATCGGCGCGTCCGATGGTGGCGGTCGCGGTCACGCGGCCAGTCCGGCGATATGGCGCGAGAGCCAGCGGGCAGACCGCAGCAGGCGACCGTCGTCGCCGCGGCTGCCGACGAGCTGAACGCCGAGCGGCAGTCCGTCCGCCTCCATCACCGGGATCGAGACGCACGGACCGCCGTAGTAGGTCCAGAGCCCATTGAACACGGGGGAGCCGGTGATTCCCTCGTCGAGCCGCGGCGCGGGACCCGGAGCGGCGAGCGTCAGGATTGCCGAGAAATTGGTCGTGAGCTCGTCGATGACCTCGTAGAGCGGAGCGCGGGCGCGGATCGCGTCGACGTAGGTGCGCGCGTCGAGCGCGAGGCCGGCCTCGAGGCGCTTGGTCAGGCCGGGTGAGACGAGCGCGGGGGCGCGCTCGAGCAGCGGGCCATAGTAGGCGGCGTTCTCGGCGAGCTGGATCACGCGCTGGGCCTCGATCGCATCGCCGGCCGAGACCAGGTCGAGAACTGTCGCGCGGTCGCCGAGGGCGGCGACGAGTTCGTCGAACGCCTCGCGCATGACCGGGTGGGCCTCCTTGTCCCAGGCCGGCGTCCGGACGACGGCGAACAACGGTGCGATCGGAGGCTCCTGGACGGCTGTGGCATGGAGCCCCGGCTGGCTCCGGGCGTAGCTCGCGGGATCGGAGGGATCCTGCGCGGCGATCGCGTCGACGATCAGGGCGGCATCCTCGACGGTACGGGCGAGAACGCCGACGGTGTCGAGGGTGTGGGACTGCATCAGGATGCCGGACCGCGGCACGAGGCCGAAGGTCGGCTTGAAGCCGACGATGCCGCAGTAGGAGGCGGGCCTGAGCACGGAGCCCGCGGTCTGGGTGCCGAGTGCGGCGGGGACCATGAGGTCGGCGACGGCGGCGGCGGAGCCGGCCGAGGAGCCGCCGGGTGAATGGCCGGGGGCGAGCGGGTTTCGGGTGCGCGCCGGGGTGAGCAGGGCGAGCTCGGTCGTCACGGTCTTGCCGAGGATGACCGCGCCGGCATTTCTGAGCGAGGTGACGACGGCGGCGTCGTGGAGGGCGCGGCGGCCGTCGAAGAGCGGCGAGCCGTGCTCGCACGGCCTTCCGGCGACGTCGACGATGTCCTTGATGCCGATCGGCACGCCGTGCAGGGGGCCGGTGCCGCGGCCGGAGCGGCGCACGGCGTCGGACTCGCGCGCGTCGTGGAGGGCCTGCTCGGGATCGAGGTGCGCCCAGGCGCCGATCTCAGCTTCGCGGGCGGCGATGCGGTCGAGGCAGGCCGAGACGAGAGCCTCGCTCGTGATGTCGCCGCGGCGGATGGCGTCGGCCGCCGCGGCGACGGTCAGGGCGTTGAGCTCGGTCATGCGGGACCGGGGACCGCCGACCAGGTCGATTTCCAGCGGCAGGAGGCGGCATTGCCGCCCGCCTCCGCCACCACCGTGCCCTCGCCCATGGCGCTCGTCTTCTTCGGCTCGCACTTCGGCGACTTGTGGCCGTAGAGGTATTCGGGCAGACCGAGACCGATCTTCGGGAAGGCGTAGAACAGCACCATCGAAAGCACGACGATG
>JAKAML010000131.1 GCA_021812845.1 Pseudomonadota bacterium | reverse complement strand
GCGCGGCATCGCGCGCGACCGCCGTCGCCCCGCGACCTACATCGCGCCCAGATAGGACTTCGCCTCCTCGCCGGGGTTCGGCAGCCCGGCGACCCGCCACGCGACGAGGCAATAGCCGAACAGCTCGTTGACCTCGGCGCGGTCGATGCCGGCCTTCTGGCAGACCTTGCGGATCGAGGACACGGCGGCCAGGCGCTCGTACTCGGCGCGGAGCGCGCGGATGATCCGCCAGTGCCGCTCGCCGAGCGGCCCTATGCTCTCCTCGCGCGCGAGCTCGTGCGCCAGCTCCTCGCTCCAGAACGAGAAGTCGGTAACGAGACCGTCGTCGTCGAACAGCGTCGGTGCGGCAGGCTTGGTCGCGAGGGCGGTCATGGTCGGCTCCGCAATCTGGACGAGGACGGGCAGGGGGCGGGGCGGCGGCGCGGTATCGGAACATATTAGATCAGAGCCCGGCCATTCGGCAGTGCCCGGGAAAAATAAATGCGGATTGTGCGCGCCTCGAGCCTTCAGAAGAATATTCTATTCCAGTTTGGCGCTGCGGTCGGCCGCCCGTTTCAATTCGTCGTCCGCTTTGAGGAACGCCTCCACCTCGGGTGTCATGGGCGGGCTCTCGGCGGCAACGCCGATCTCGGCCATCAGCCGCTCGATTTCCACGAACGTCTTTGCGGTGCGGTCGTAGATGCCGCCTTTGAACAGACCCTGCGCCGCGATCTGACCGTCGCGCGGTCCACCGTCGATCAGGAACGTCTGCTCCATGATGACGCTGGCCCGGTCCCAGGCCACGAGGCGCGTCTCGAGGCGGAAGCGCTGGAAGGTCTTGAGCTCGCGGCGGAAGCGGATCTTGATCGCGCTGGCGATGGGGGTCCAGCGGTGCCGCAGCACCGCCCGCCACAGTCCGCTCACCACCATGATGTCGAGCCGCCCGATGTCCATCAGCGTCAGATAGCGGCCGTTGTTCATGTGGAGCGAGGTGTCGAGATCGCTCGGCCACACGCGGAACGCGAGCCGCGACACCCCGCCGGGCAGCTCGACGCGCGGCCTCGCGCGGACCGCCAGCGCGTAGAAAATCAGGCGCAGCCACAGGTTCATCGTCCACCTCGCCGCTGTGCGGCGGCCGGCCCTCTGCGGTGGCCGGCCACTCGCTTCTGCCGATACGTCGCTTCTGTCGATACGTCTGGTTAGCGCCGGACTAACCTTTACGTCAAGGGAAAGGCATTTACGTCAAGGAAAAGGCATTGCCGTGCCCGACGCCGGAGCCCATCTCGTCGCCGTCACAATCGCCCGCCACGCTCGTCAGCCGGACGGCCTCGCGCGGCCGAGAGCATTTGACCGCGCGGGGGGATTCGACCCATGGTGCGGTGGTCGCCGCCGCGCCGCCGCCCGGCGCGTCACGTCGTCGACACGAGCCGAGATCCATGCGCCGAAAGATGCGCCGCCCCGTCCGCACGAGCATCGAGCCCGCCCTCCTGCCGTCGCCGGCAGCGGCGGCGGTCGCGGCTGCGGCCCTGGTCACGGCCCTGGTCACGGCCTCGGACGTGCGCGCCGCGCCGGCCGACACCCAGGCGCAGATCGAGGATGCAGCCGCGGCCATGGCGCGCGGCAACACCGCCCAAGCGGTCACCGGCTACAGCGAGGCGCTGCGCGACAACTCGTTGTCCAACGACCGCCGCGCCGTGCTGCTCAACGACCGCGCGGTGGCCAACGTCCGCCTCGGCCAGACGCGGCTCGCGATCGAGGACTTCAATCGCGCCGCGCAGCTCTTTCCCGAGTACGCGCCGATCTACAACAATCGCGGCAACCTGCTCCTGGCACTCGGCCTCGCCAAGGAGGCGATCAAGGATTTCGACCGCGCCATCGTGCTCGCGCCGGGCTATGTCGCCGCCTACAACAACCGCGCCGGGGCACTGATGAAACTCGGCCGTCCGGCCGACGCCATCGCCGACTACACACGCGCGGTGACCCTCTCCCCGCAGAGCCCCGCCCCGCTCGCGGGCCGCGGCCGCGCCCACCTCGCCGACGGCCGCCCGTTCGCGGCGGCGCGCGACTTCACCCGTGCTGCGGCCGCCGACGCCCGCTTCGCGCCGGCCTACCGGAGCCGCGCCGAGGTCAAGCTCGAGGCCGGCCAGGTCGAGGACGCGATCGCCGATTTCTCGCGCGCCATCGTGTTCGATCCCAACAACGTCGAGAACTTCGTGCTGCGCGGCCACGCCTATCTCGCCGCCGACAACGCCGCATCCGCGATCAAGGACTTCACCCGCGCCATCGAGATCGACCCGAAGTCGGCCGCCGGGCATCAGTCGCGCGGGCTCGCGCACGGCATCGCCGAGGCGCAGGAGGACGCCTATGCCGATCTCAACCGGGCGATCGAGCTCGATCCCCGCTCGGCGGTGGCGTTCGCCTATCGCGCCTACGTCTACAAGCTCGGCGGCCAGATCGAGATCGGCCTCCGCGACGTGCAGACCGCGTTGAAGCTCGATCCGTCGCTGGCCGAGGCGCTGTGGGCCAAGGCCGAGCTCGACGAGGCCGCGGGCCGGCCCGAGCAGGCGATCGAGGACTACCGCAAGGCGCTCGCCGCCAAGCCCTCGCTGCGGCTCGCGAGCGTCGGCCTCGAGCGGCTCGGGGCGGCGACGGCCGAGGGCGCCGGCGACGAGGAGGTGGCCGGCGCCGGCGGCGGCGGCTGGCGGGTGGTGACGAGGGGTGGGCGCTATTTCGCCGTCGCCGAGGCCTATCCCAAGCTCCGCGTGCCGCTCGAGATGGCGGGCGAGGGCACGCCGCGGCTGATCGAATGGGACGAGAAGAGGCCGCCGCTCAAGGGCATCGCGACGCTGCGCTTCCACGGCGGCACGACACCGGGCCCGTCGGGTCCGGAGGACCACGAGCTCGTCGCCGTGCTCGACCTTTCGGCGTCGACCGTGGTCGCCATCCAGCCCCACCGGCAGGGCACCAAGGTCGCGACCTGGACCTGGGACGAGGGCAGGGTCACGGTGGCGAGCGTCGACGGGGTGACGGACGAGCTCGTGCTGCGCAACACGCGGTCCAGGGACGCCCCGATCGCCGGCGCCGCGACCGGCCAGCGCCGCTATACGAGTGCCGACCAGAAGGGGCCCGCCTGGGCGCCGTGGAACGACAACTACGGCATCGCGCCGAGCGGCGACCAGCGCCGCGCCGCGCCGCGCCCGGCGCAGAAGCCGAAGACCCTGTTCGATCTCCTGTTCAAGTTCTGAGCCCGGCGCCCGGCCGGTGAACCGCGCCGCCGCGCTCTGCGTTTGAACCGAGGGCGCACCCCCGCCCGCCGCGCCCTACCCCGATCCCGGCCCGATCCCGGCCCGATCCCGCCCCGGTCCCGAATCCGAAAGTCCCGCCCTTGAGCGCCCCCACCGAGAAGCCGGTCGTCGTCTGGTTCCGTAACGACCTGCGCCTCACCGACAACCGCGCACTCGCGGCCGCCGCGGCGACCGGTGCGCCGCTCGTCGCCGTCTACGTGCTCGACGATGCCGCTGCCGGCGCGTGGACATTGGGCGGCGCCTCGCGCTGGTGGCTCGACAAGAGCCTCGCCGCGCTCGCCGCCGACCTCGCGCGGCACGGCGGACGGCTGGTTCTGAAGCGCGGGCCGGCCGCGACGGTGCTTTCCGGCCTCGCCGCCGCGTCGAAAGCTGCCGCCGTCTACGCGACGCGCGCCTACGAGCCCTGGGCGCGGCGGCAGGAGGAGGAGGTGCGCGCGGCGCTCGACGGCACGGGCGTCGCCTTCAAACGCTTCGGCGGCGCTCTGCTGCGCGAGCCGGAGGAGCTCCGCACCAAGGCCGGCGAGCCGTTCAAGGTCTACACCCCGATGTGGCGGGCGCTCGTGGCACTCGGCGAGCCGCGCCCCCCGGCCCCCGCCCCGGCGCGGCTCACGTTCCACCCGAAGCCGCCCGCCGGCGACCGCCGCGCCGACTGGGGCCTGCACCCGGCCCGGCCCGACTGGTCGGCGGGCATGGCCGAGGCGTGGACGCCGGGCGAGGCGGGCGCGCTGGCGCGGCTCGACCGCTTCCTCGACACGGCGCTCGAGGGCTACACGGCGAACCGCAACCGGCCCGACCTCGAGGGCACCTCGCGGCTCTCCCCGCATCTCCATTTCGGCGAGATCTCGCCGGCGCTCTGTTGGCACCGCGCCCGCGCCGCTGCCGCGCGCGATCCCGCCGCCGAAGCCGGCCTCGAGACGTTCCTCAAGGAGATCGTCTGGCGCGAGTTCTCCTATCACCTGCTGGTCCACTGGCCGGATCTGCCGGAGACCCCGTTCCGTCCGGCGTTCGGCGCCTTCCCCTGGCGCGACGACGAGCGCGCGCTCCGCGCCTGGCAGCGCGGCCTGACCGGGTATCCGATCGTCGACGCCGGGATGCGCGAGCTGTGGACGTCGGGCTGGATGCACAACCGGGTCCGCATGATCGTCGCCTCGTTCCTGGTCAAGGATCTGCTCGTCCCCTGGCAGCGGGGCGAGAAGTGGTTCTGGGACACCCTCGTCGACGCCGACCTCGCCTCGAACGCGGCGAGCTGGCAGTGGGTCGCGGGATCGGGCGCCGACGCGGCGCCCTATTTCCGCATCTTCAATCCGGTCACGCAGGGCCAGACGTTCGATCCCGCCGGCGACTACGTCCGCCGCTGGGTGCCCGAACTCGCCCGTCTCGACGGCGCGGCGATCCACGCGCCCTGGACCGCGCCCGCGCTCGTCCTGCGCGAGGCGGGCGTCGTGCTCGGCGCGACCTATCCGTTGCCGATCGTCGATCACGGCGCGGCGCGTGAGCGGGCGCTGGCGGCGTTCGCGAAACTCGGGCGCCCTTGAGACCGTAGACCTGGCGTGATGATCGAGAGGTCCGTTTCATTCTGTCTCGACAGGCCGGGACGGATATCTCGATCCGAATCACGCCAGGAAAGCGGCTCCGCCAGTGTCGTTCAGACCGCGACGTCTGCCGCCGAATGATCGCATGACTGAAGCGGACTTCGCGGTCGCGACACGAGCAGACGGCCGCGGCCGGCCATGCCTCCCCGATGCCCCATTGCGCGGTCAGGATGGGTGCTGCGTTAAGGGTTCGTCATCCATGCCGGGGCTATAGATCGACGGCTGTCGTCCGATCGGTTCTGCGTTGGAGTGTGCGTATGACCTCGCGAATTCCGGGAGCCGTGCTGGGCGCCCTGCTGCTGACCGTCGCTTGCGCGGGCGCGCCGGCCCTCGCCGAGCCCTCGGCCGCACCCGCTTCACCCGCGTCACCCGCTGCTGACGCGTC
>JAKAML010000130.1 GCA_021812845.1 Pseudomonadota bacterium | reverse complement strand
ACGCCGCCGGCTGCGGCAGCCGCTCCGGCTGCTCCGGCCGCCGCGGCGCCTGCCGCTGCGCCTGCGACCGCTCCGGCGACGACCCCGGCGGCCGCTCCGGCCGCGAAGCCGGGCGACGTGAAGGCCGATGCCAAGGCCGATGCCAAGGCGGATCCGAAGGCGACCGACGCCAAGTCCACCGACGCCAAGGCGGCGGCTCCTGCGCCGACGGTCAAGAAGTAAGACGGGAGGGACCGCCTCGGGCGGATCCCGGCACGGCGAAGCCCCGGATGCAGCCGCATCCGGGGCTTCGTCCATTTCCGACCTCCGTCAGGCGAGGCAGATCAGTTCCGGCCCTTGTCGACGAGCTTGTTCTTGGCGATCCAGGGCATCATGGCGCGGAGCTTCGAGCCGACCTCCTCGATCTGGTGCGCGTCGTTGTTGCGGCGGATGCCCTTGAAGCGCGCCTGCCCCGCCTTGCACTCCTGCATCCACTGGCTCGTGAATTGGCCGGTCTGGATCTCCTTCAGGATGCGCTTCATCTCGGCCTTGGTCTCGGGCGTGATGACGCGCGGACCGGACATGTACTCGCCCCACTCGGCAGTGTTGGAGATCGAGTAGTTCATGTTGGCGATGCCGCCCTCGTAGATGAGGTCGACGATCAGCTTGACCTCGTGCAGGCATTCGAAATAGGCCATCTCCGGCGCATATCCCGCCTCCACGAGCGTCTCGAAGCCGGCGCGGATCAGCTCGACGAGGCCGCCGCACAACACCGCCTGCTCGCCGAACAGGTCGGTCTCGCACTCCTCCTTGAAGGTCGTCTCGATGACGCCCGAGCGGCCGCCGCCGACGGCCGAGGCATAGGACAGGAAGAGATCGTGCGCATTGCCGCTCTTGTCCTGGTGGACGGCGATCAGGCACGGCACGCCGCCGCCCTTCTGGTACTCGCCGCGGACCGTATGGCCTGGACCCTTGGGCGCCACCATGCCGACGTCGAGGTCGTCGCGCGGCTCGATCAGGCTGAAATGGACGTTGAGCCCGTGCGCGAACATCAGCGCCGCGCCCTTCTTCATGTTGGCCGCCAGGTGGTCCTTGTAGATGTCGGCCTGCAGCTCGTCCGGCGTCAGCATCATGATGACGTCGGCCCACTTGGCTGCTTCCGCCACCTCCATCACCTTGAGCTTCTCCTTCTCGGCCTTCTTGGCCGAGGCCGAGCCCTTCCGGAGCGCGATCGCCACGTCCTTGACGCCCGAGTCGCGCAGGTTGAGCGCGTGCGCGTGGCCCTGGCTGCCGTAGCCGACGATGGCCACCTTCTTCGACTTGATGAGGTTGAGATCGGCATCACGATCGTAATAGACGCGCATGGGCTCCCCTTCATGTTCGGCGCGATACGGATGGTTTGTGCGTGCTTGGTCCCGGCGGGAGGCGGCCGGCGCCCGGATCGCGGTGCCGGGACGCGCGGCCTCGACCTCGAGAGAGCCTGCAGAGAGGCCGGACTAAATACCAGCCGGACCGGAAGATCAACGGTTTCCGCGACGCTCCGGGCTCCGGCCACGGCCCCGGCATGGCGCCGGTTAGGGGACCGTTAACCGTCTCCTAACGCTTCCCGCTCATGATGCGGCCACCAGCCATGAGGTCCAGTTCCATGCGTCATCATCCGAGCTTCACGAGCCTGTTCGTCGTCTCCGCGATCGCGCTGTTCCTCGTCGGGTGCGGCGGCGGCGGCAAGAAGGCCAACGAGCCGGCCGCCTTCCGCGGCATCTATACGACCTCCGGCGACTGCTCCGACAGCGGCAAGCTGACCATCGACCAGTGCCTCGAGGCCATGGAGAAGGCGGTCGCCGAGCACGAGAAATCGGCGCCGTCCTACGGCTCGCTCTCGTCCTGCGAGGCGACCGAAGGCGCCGCCCAGTGCGAGCGCACCCACGCCGGCAACTATCGCCCGGTGCTGCTCGCCTTCCTCGTCACCGCGTCGAAGCCTCCCGTTGCCAAGCCGCTCTATTCCTCGGGCGACGCCAAGAAGGTCGGCTTCCGCACCGCGTCGAAGGAGTTCTTCCTCACCAAGGACGACACCGTGGCCATGTCCCAGCACGCCCACACCCTCGCCGAGGCGAGCATTCCGAAGAAGGCCAAGGGCGGCAAGGGCAAGGGCGCGTTCGGGAGCTGACGCCCGAGACGGATGGCGTCACGCGACGCCCGAGACTGATGGCCTGCCCCGCAGCCCCCGGTCACGCGGGATCAGAGGCTCGCCGCGCCGCGGCCGATGGCGGCGATGCCGGTGCGGCTGACCTCGACCAGGCCGAGCTCCATCATGATGCCGATGAAGGTCTCGATCTTCGAGGTCTTGCCGGTGATCTCGAACACGAAGTGCTCGGTCGAGGTGTCGACCACCTGCGCGCGGAAGATCTCCGCGAGTCTCAGCGCCTCGATCCGCTTCTCGCCCTTGCCCGACACCTTGACCAGCGCCAGCTCTCGCTCGAGCGACTTGCCCTCGATCGTCAGGTCGCGCACCCGGTGCACCGGCACCAGCCGCTCGAGCTGATGCTTGATCTGCTCGATGACCGCCGGCGTGCCGCGGGTCACGATCGTGATGCGGGAGACGTGCTTCTCGTGCTCGGTCTCGGTCACCGTCAGGCTGTCGATGTTGTAGCCGCGCCCGGAGAACAGGCCGATCACGCGCGCCAGCACGCCCGGCTCGTTGTCGACCAGAACCGAGAGCGTGCGCGAGACGACCTCCTGCTTGAGCGCGGGCGCGGTGTAGTGGGTCTGCGGGTTGGCGTTGGGCATGACGTGCTCTCGGCTGGCGATTGAAGCGGGAATGGGATTTCTCAGACGGCCTTGACCGCGGCGGCGGTCAGATCCTCGATGACGGTGTGGCCGGTCTCGTAGTCGGGAATGCGCCACGGCTCGGCGAGCGCCGCGGCTTTCCATTCGAGGAACGCCGGATGCCGGAGCACGGCGTCCATGTATGCCCGCGTGTCGTCGGCGACCGGCAGCGCGTAGGTGTCGAGCCGCGTCACGACCGGCGCGTACATCGCATCCGCCGCCGTGAAGGCGCCGAACAGGTAGGGCCCCGCGCCGTTCGAGAACCGCCGCCGCGCGCCCCGCCACATGTCCTCGATCCGCTCGATATTGGCCCGCAGGTCTTCGGTCATCGGCGGCGTCGCGAAGCGCTTGCCGAGGTTCATCGCGCAGGTCTGCCGCATGGTCTGGAACCCGGCGTGCATCTCCATGGCGATGGCCTTGGCGTGCGCCAGCGCCGCCGGCCCCTTGGGCCACATCTGCTTCTCGGGGAAGCGGTCGGCGAGATAGGAGATGATGGCGAGACTCTCCCACACCACCGCCTCGCCGTCGACGAGGACGGGCAGCTTGCCGGTCGGCGAGTAGGCGAGGATGCGCGCGCGCGTGTCGGGCTCGCGCAGGGGGATCACGGTCTCGGTGAACGGCAGACCGAACGCGCGCATGACGAGCCACGGCCGCATCGACCACGACGAGTAGAGCTTGTTGGCGATGACGAGGTGCATCGTCGCGGCCCTATTTCTTGCCGTCGGCGGGCGGGGCGCCGGTGTCGGTGGACTTCCCCTCGTCCTTGCCCGCACCGGCATTCGGGAACGCCGAGGCGACGAACACCGGAACGCCGTGGGTCTCGAACGCCGCCTTCATCGCCTCGACGTCCTTGGGCGCGACCGAATACTGGCGGATGACCGCCTCGAAGCGCGCGTTCATGGCGCCCGCGATGGCGCCCGGCGTCGGCAGCTTCTTCGCCGCGCGCACCGCCTCCGGCACCCGCTCGTACACGGCGACGAGAACGCGCGAGTGCACGTAGTCCTGCGCCATGCAGCCTTCGAGCGCGGCGTTGAACCTGGAGGCGAGCGCGTGGGTCCGGTAGCAGGCGTCGAGGAACTTGAGCACGGCCTCCGAGCCCTTGGCCTTGTGCAGCCTCGACAGCCGTTCCGCCGCCTCCTTGACGTTCGCCGCGCGGTCCCAGTCGGGCTTTGCGGCATGGGCGGGAACGACGACGACGATCAGCGCCGCCGTCGCCGCGAGACCCGCCATGATCGGCCGCCGGCCCCTCACACCAGCACCTTGCCTTCCTTGCCGATCGCCTTTCCGACCTCCTCGTCGCTGATGTCCTCGCCGAGCAGCATCTCGTTGTGCGGCTTGCCCGACGGGATCATGGGGAAGCAGTTGGCGAGCTTCTGCACGCGGCAGTCGAAGATCACCGGCACCTTGGTGTCGATCATCTCCCTGATGGCGTCGTCGAGATCGACCGGGTGCTCGCAGCGCATTCCCTTCCAGCCGTAGGCTTCGGCAAGCCTGACGAAATCCGGCAGTGCCTCGGTGTAGCTCTCCGACAGGCGGTTGCCGTGCAGGAGCTGCTGCCACTGGCGCACCATGCCCATGTACTCGTTGTTGAGGATGAACACCTTGACCGGCAGCCGGTACTGCACCGCCGTCGAGCACTCCTGGATGTTCATCAGGATCGAGGCGTCGCCCGCCACGTCGATGACGAGCGACTTCGGATGCGCGAGCTGCACCCCGATCGCCGCCGGCAACCCGTAGCCCATGGTGCCGAGCCCGCCCGACGTCATCCACCGGTTCGGCTCCTCGAAATTGATGAACTGCGCCGCCCACATCTGGTGCTGGCCGACCTCGGTCGTGATGTAGGTATCGCGGTCCTTGGTCAGCTCGTAGAGACGCTGCACCGCGTACTGCGGCATGATCGCCTCCTTCGCCGGCTTGTAGGCGAGCGACTTCCGCGCCCGCCAGCCGTCGATCGACTTCAACCACGCCTTGTGCGCGGCCTTGTCGAGCACCGGCGCCTTCGCCTTCCAGACCCTCAGCATGTCCTCGAGCACGTAGGCGCAATCGCCGACCACGGCCACGTCCGCGCGCACGTTCTTGTTGATCGACGACGGGTCGATGTCGACGTGGATTTTCTTGGAGTGGGGCGAGAAGGCGTCCAGGCGTCCGGTGATGCGGTCGTCGAAGCGGGCGCCGATGTTGATCATCACGTCGCAGTCGTGCATCGCCATGTTGGCTTCGTAGGTGCCGTGCATCCCGAGCATCCCGAGCCACTGCCTGTCGGACGCGGGATAGGCGCCGAGCCCCATCAGCGTCGAGGTGATCGGATATCCGGTCAGCCGCACCAGCTCGCGCAGCAGTTGGCTCGCTTTCGGTCCCGCGTTGATGACGCCGCCGCCGGTGTAGAGCACGGGCTTGCGCGCCTTCATCATCAGGTCCACCGCCTGCTCGATGCGGCCCGGATCGGCGGCGCGCGCAGGATGGTAGGTCTTCGGCCG
>JAKAML010000129.1 GCA_021812845.1 Pseudomonadota bacterium | reverse complement strand
ACGTCTCCGAACCGACGACGACCGCGCGCTTGAATTGCCCCGTTCGAAGGAAGGCGTCCGCCGTCGTCAGCGCGTAGACGAAGCCCGAGCAGACCGCCTGCACGTCGAAGGCCGCGCCCTTGGTGACGCCGAGCCCGTGCTGGATCTTGACCGCCGTGGCGGGAAACGTGCGGTCCGGCGTTGCCGTGGCGCAGATCACGAGATCGACGTCGACCGGATCGATGGCGGCGCGGATCAGCGCCTGCCGGGCCGCGGCGATGCCGAGGCTGGCTGTCGTCTCGTTGTCGTCGGCGATGTGCCGCTGGCGGATTCCGGTGCGCTCGACGATCCAGTCGTCGGTCGTCTCGACGATCTTCGACATGTCGTCGTTGGTCATCACGCGCTTCGGCAGCGCGGCGCCGACGCCGCGGATGACGGATCTCAGAACTGCCACGACTGCTTCTCCTCGATCGATCGGGCGCCATTCCGGATCGTGACCGGCCGGCGCGCCGCCGCGCACCCCTGCCACATCCCGTTCCCCCGCCGCAATCAGCCTTCCGCCGCACGGGGCTGGCCGCCCCTCGTCCCGTCGGGGCCCGCACCGCCGGGCTCTGCCGCCCTGAGCCTGAGCGTCGCCTGGATGGAGGCGAGATCCGCGCCGAGCCGCCCGACGAGATCGCTCTCCGCCATCTCGTAGCCGAGGTCGACGGCGCTCGCAAAGCCCAGCGCGTCGGTGCCGCCGTGACTTTTCACCGCGATGCCGTTGAGGCCGAGGAACGTCCCGCCGTTGACCCGCCGCGGATCCATCTTGTGCTTCAGCGTCCGGAAGCCGCCGCGCGCCAGGAGAGCCCCGAGCTTCGACATCGTCGTCCGCGTCATCGCGTCCTTGAGGTATTGCCCGATCTGCCGCGCCGTCCCCTCCGCGGTTTTCAGCGCGATGTTGCCGGCGAATCCCTCGACGACGACCACGTCGACCTTGCCCTGGCCGATCTCGTTGCCTTCGACGAAGCCCCGGTAGTCGAGCGGCAGCGCCTGCGTCTCCTTGAGCCAGGCGTGCGCCTCCTTGACCTCCTCGTGGCCCTTGATCTCCTCGACGCCGACGTTGAGTAGCCCCACCGTCGGCCGCTCGACGTGGAACAGCGCCCGCGCCATGGCCGCGCCCATCAGCGCGAAATCCGTGAGCTGGCGCGCGCTGGCGCCGATGTTGGCGCCGACGTCGAGCACGATGCACTCGCTTTCGACGGTCGGCCACAGCGCCGCGATCGCCGGCCGCTCGATGCCCGCCATCGGCCGCAACACGAGCTTCGACATCGCCATCAGCGCACCGGTGTTGCCGGCCGAGACCGCCGCGTGCGCCTCGCCCGCCTTCACCGCCTCGAGCGCGAGCCACATGCTCGTTCCCTTGCCGCGCCGCAGTGCCTGGCTCGGCTTGTCGTGCATCGAGACGACGGTCCCGGTGTGGACGATGCGCGATTTCCGGGCGAGCGTCGTGTGCTTGGCGAGTTCCGTCCTGATCCGCGTCTCGTCGCCGGTCAGGATGAAGCTCAGCGACGGATGGCGGACGAGCGAGATGGCCGCGCCTGCGACCACCACCTCGGGCCCGTGATCTCCCCCCATCGCGTCGAGCGCGATCGTGCGCGGCGCCGGCATGACCCCATCCGCCTTGTTCTCGGGGCCGTTCGCGCGGGCCCACTCGGCTCGTGGCGCCGGGCGGATCGTGCCGCCGGGCGCCGATCCCCCCGCCCGTCGTCCGAGCGTCGACCAGACATGCAAAACGTCGGGACCATAGCGATTTGCACCACCGTGACAAACGGATTCTGTGCGTCCGGTCGTCCGCGCCCGCCGCCCCGCACCGATCCGGACCGGCCCGTCAGGTATCGCGCTTCAGCGATCGCAGCACCGCGAACGGACTGGCTTTTTCCGAGCCGCCTGCGTCCCTCGGATCGGTCCACTCGAAGGCCGCGTCGGCGCGCCGCGGATAGGGCTCGAGTGCCGCGGCGAGCGTCTCGAACACCACCCGCCCGACCTCGATGCGCCCGTCGCGCAACGGCTCGATCTCGGGCTCCGACAGGATCTCGCGCTCCGACGACGGCGCCGCGGGCATCGCCTCCGCCGGACAGAACGTGACCTCGAACGGCTCGTCGACCGCCGCCTCGACCGGCTCGAGCGTGACGACGCACGCCTGCTCGACCACCGCGCGGACCCGCCCCTCGACGCGATAGCGTCCGCCGGCCTCGGGGCGGACGCTGTAGTTCGCCTCGAGCGCGCGGCAGGCCAGGAGGCCGAGCTCGGTCGCGACCGCGCCCCGCTCGGTCGCGGTGGCGACGCGCGTGAACGGGCGGCCTGCCTCGGGGACATCGGTCGCGCCATGCACCCAGTCGAGCATCATCCCCCTCCCGTCTCGTCGGCCGCCCCCGCCGCGGCAATGGGTGCCACTGCCGGGAAGGCGAGCCTTCCGGCCAGCACGTCGGCCGACGACTGCCCGGCCAGCGCCGCGGCCGAGGCCCGATAATAGCGGGCGAGCGGCATCGCTCGCGCATCCGCGGCCCCGTCCTCGCGGCCGAGCGTCAGCCGCGTGATCGCTGCTTCCAGTCCGCCCGGCGCGGCGCCCGTCGCCATGCCGGCCCGCAACGCCTCGGCACGGCCGTAGAGACCGGCCGCCGCGCCCTTGACCTTCTTGGGCACCGTCAGGTCGCCGATGCCCATCTCGCGCATCGACCCGTCCATGTCGGCGACGAAGGTCTCGATCAGCTCCCGCGACGGCGCCTTCCCGGCCTCACCGTCTGCCCTGAGCCGCTCCAGCACCAGGACGAGGTGCAGGACGACCATCTCGTAGCGGCCTTCCGGCGTATCGGGGATGTCGAGGGTGGCATAGAACGCCGGCGCGCGCGCCTGCGCCACGACCGCGCCATAAAGATCGGCTGCCATTTCCCGACGCGCCGCGCGAGTCCGGAGCCAGCTCAGCATGGTCCCGGTCCTCGCGGCCGTCCGTGCGCCGGCCGGCGGTCGTGGCGCGGACAGGGCGGCCGGCGGCAAAGCAGGGGGCAAACCGGGCCGTCAGGTTGCATCGGGGCTCTACTCGGGCTAATCGGGCGGATGCGGCACTCCAGCGATTCTCGGGGACTTTGACACGATGCGCCGAGCCGATCCAGCACCCTGCGCCAGCGCTCCGAAGCGCAATCCCAGCACCGTGACCCGCACGCTCGCCGTCGCACTCGCCGCCGGCCTCGCCGCCGCCGGCTGCTCCGAGCAGATCACCAAGCACGGCCACCAGTTCAACGAAAACGACATGCAGTCGATCCAGCCCGGCATGAGCCAGGAGCAGGTGCGCATGTCGCTCGGCTCGCCCGCCACCACGGCGACCGTCGCCTCGGGCAACGCCTACTACTACATCTCGAGCACCATGAAGCAGACCGCCTTCATGCTGCCCGAGGAGACCGACCGTCAGGTCGTGGCCGTCTACTTCAACCAGACCGGCTCCGTCGACCGCGTCGCCAACTACGGCCTCAAGGACGGCAAGGTGTTCGACTTCGTCAAGCGCACCACGCCCGCCCCCGGCACCGCCGAGGATGGCCTCCTGAAGCAGCTGTTCCGCAACCTCGGCAAGAGGCAGAACATCTTCGGCGACGGCTGACGCGGCATCCGGCGCGACGCACGTTGCCGCGCCGGTCAGAGCTCGAGGTCGAGGGCCACGCGCCGCTCCCCGACGGCACCCCGGCAGCGCGCCGAGACATCACGCGCGCCCTCGGCAATCAGCCGCAGCATCACGCGCCACCCGTCCGACGTCGCAATCGTCCTCATGTTCCGTCCCTCCCTCCGGCGGCGCACGGCTCTCGTGCCGCGCGTCCGTATGCCGGAAGACTGATCGGGATCGTCGCGCCGGGCTGTTCCGCCGGGAACGCCCCGGCGCCTACAGCGGCCCCTTGAAGACGAAGAACGCGCCCGCCGCGATCAGCGCGAATCCGACCGCGTGGTTGAGCGTCAGCGCCTGGCCGAGATACCAGACCGAGAAGACGGCGAACACGACGAGGGTGATGACCTCCTGCATCGTCTTCAGCTCGGCGGCGCTGTAGACCTGCGCACCGATGCGGTTCGCGGGCACCGCGAGACAGTACTCGACGAAGGCGATGCCCCAGCTCGCGAGGATCACGATCCACAGCGGCTTGTCCGTGAACTTCAGGTGCCCGTACCAGGCGAACGTCATGAAGACGTTCGACAGCACGAGAAGCGCGACCGGCGTCCAGGCCGGGCCGAGGATGCTGGCCATTCGCGATGCTCCGCTCGAGTGACGTCGGCAGCCAGAAGGACACCGGACACGCGGGCTGCGTCAAGCGCGACCGGCCCGGATCCGAACAACGACGTCGCCGGAACAGTCTCGCGCAAGCGAAGCGGTATCAGGTCGATCCGCCTTTCAATCGACGCCAGGATCGGACCGGCTCCCATGCGCCCCAACCGGACTTTGTCCTCGCTGATCGCCGGCTCCCTACTGGCCGCGTGCACGGCGAACGCGCGCTTCGACGTCAGCGGCAATCAGGGCCCCGCCGCCCACCAGTCGCCGCCGAAGCCGCAGCTCGATCCGCTTCCGCCCGCCGCGACCGCTCCCACGGACGGCTCCGAAAACGTGCCCCCGATCGCCCCCCGCCCGCACCGCGAGACGCTCGGCTGGAGCGCCGAGCGCGAGCCGACCGACAATCTGTCGCCGTCCCAGGTCCACGTCGTGCGCCACGGCGATACGCTCCACGCCATCGCCCAGCGCCACGGCGTGACGGTGCCCATGCTCTACACTGCGAATGGGCTGCTCAACGACCGTCTCACGCCCGGCCAGCACATCGTGATCCCGAGCCCCCGCTGACGCCGCGCCGCAGCCCCGTTCCCCAAGCGCAAGAAAAAAGACCCCGGGATCGCTCCCGGAGCCTTCTTGCTTGCGCCATCTGGCACGCCTCGCAGAGCCTGCCGGAAATCGCGCGTGTCGGCACGCGCGGAGGTCAAATTGCGCGTGCCGGCCGGCGCGCGCGATCAATTCAGTGCGCCAAGACCGCCAGCAACAGCAGCGCGACGATGTTGGTGATCTTGATGGCCGGGTTGACGGCGGGGCCCGCCGTGTCCTTGTAGGGATCGCCGACCGTGTCGCCCGTGACCGACGCCTTGTGCGCCTCCGAGCCCTTGACGTGCTTGACGCCGTCCTTGTCGATGAAGCCGTCCTCGAAGCTCTTCTTGCCGTTGTCCCAGGCGCCGCCGCCCGAGGTCATCGAGATGGCGACGAAGAGACCCGTGACGATGACACCGAGCAGCATCGCGCCGACCGCCGA
>JAKAML010000128.1 GCA_021812845.1 Pseudomonadota bacterium | reverse complement strand
TACTTGACCTCGGCAAGGAGCGAAAGCTGGCGCGGCATGTGGGTGCCGTTCTGGTCGGCGAGCTCGGTCGGGTACTCGCCGGTGAAGCAGTGGTCGGTGAACTGCGGTGCGCGGTCGTCGCGGCCGTCGAGGCCGACGGCGCGATAGATGCCGTCGACGGAGATGAAGGCGAGGCTGGTCGCGCCCATGAACTGGCGCATCCCCTCGAGGTCCATGTTGGCCGCGAGCAGGTCGGCCTTCCGCGGCGTGTCGATGCCGTAATAGTCGGGATGCGTGATCGGCGGCGAGGAGATGCGCATGTGCACCTCCCGCGCGCCGGCGTCGAACATCATCTGCACGATCTTCTTCGACGTCGTGCCGCGCACCACGCTGTCGTCGATGAGGACGATCGACCGGCCCTTGATGACGCCGGCGTTGGCGGAATGCTTGAGCTTGACGCCGAAGGCGCGGATCTTCTGCGTCGGCTCGATGAAGGTGCGGCCGACGTAGTGGTTGCGAATGATGCCGAGCTCGAACGGGATGCCCGATTCCTGCGCGAAGCCGATCGCTGCCGGAACGCCGGAATCGGGGATCGGCACGACGACGTCGGCCGCGACCGCGGATTCGCGCGCCAGCTCCCGCCCCATCTGCTTCCTGATGTCGTAGACGCTGCGGCCGCCGATGATGCTGTCGGGGCGCGAGAAGTAGATGTACTCGAAGATGCACGGACGGGCCGGCCGGCTCGCGAATGGGCGGTGGCTCTGCAACCCGTGGTCCTCGGTGATCGTGACCACCTCGCCGTTCTCAACCTCGCGCAGGAACTCGGCGCCGACGATGTCGAGGGCGCAGGTCTCCGACGCCAGCACGTAGCCGCCGTTGTCGAGCCGGCCGATGACGAGCGGGCGGATGCCGATCGGGTCGCGGGCGCCGATCAGCATCCCGTTCGTGAGACAGGCGAGCGCGTACGCGCCTTCGATCTGGCGCAGGGCCTCGATGAAGCGCTCGACGATCCGCCGCTTCTGCGAGCGCGAGAGCAGGTGCAGGATGACCTCGGTGTCGGAGGTCGACTGGCAGATGGCGCCCGACTTGATGAGCTCCTGGCGGAGCGTCAGCGCGTTGGTGAGGTTGCCGTTGTGGGCGACGGCGAAGCCGCCGGTGTCGATGTCGGCGAACAGTGGCTGCACGTTGCGCAGGATGGCGTCGCCGGTGGTCGAGTAGCGGTTGTGGCCGACCGCGATGCGGCCCTTGAGCCGCTTGATGACGCTCGGGCGGTTGAAGTTGTCGCCGACGAGGCCCATCCGGCGCTCCGAATGGAACTGCTTGCCGTCGTAGGTGACGATGCCGGACGCTTCCTGGCCGCGATGCTGGAGGGCGTGCAGGCCGAGCGCCGTCAGCGCCGCCGCTTCCGGGTGTCCGAAAACAGCGAAGACCCCGCATTCCTCGCGGAGTCTGTCGTCGCCGTACCGGAGATGCTCGGGCCCGTCGAGTTCCTCCCGATGGGGAGAGGCGGGCCGGGGATTGGGTTTCGGTCGTGCTGCCCCGGACTGCGACGTGCGTTGCGCCATGGATGCCTCCCGCTCGAGCCCTCGCCGCCGATCGGTCCGGCCCGACCCCGCCGAGGGTCGACCCTGCCGCCGTGCACGCACGGAGCGGATCCTTCATGCCACGAGGCGCCGAGTCGCACTAGGCGCGCCGCGCCACGGTCTCGATCCGCGTGACAGATATATGACCGCCGTCGAATTTCGCCAGCGCTATAACACGAACGTCAACGGAAGGGCTCATGAAACCTTGCTGCTCCCCCGGCGGCGGATTGACCTGCGACGGAACGTACCGCGTCAGGATCTGGCGGAAGCTGTTGCCGGTGCTCTTGATGTAGGGGAGGGACTTGGCCTCGCGCACCCATTCGAGCTGCTGGCGCGGATCGGGGAAGAACGCCTCGTAGAACATGTAGGGAATGACGACCAGGACGAAGCCGCGGGCGACGCCGAACAGGAAGCCGAGCACGCGGTCGATCATGCCGACCCGGCTGTCGAGGATCGAATCCGAGATGCGCGCCGTAATCAAGTGAACGACGATCAGTACGATCAGGAAGATGATCGCGCCGATGACGATCTGGGCGATCGGGAGCTGGGCCCCCATCTGGTCCGCCATCTCCTTGGCGAACTGCCTGTGGAACAACACGAAATAGAGGACGGCGCCGAGCGCCACGGCCCACGAGACGATCGACAGCAGCTCCCGCGTCAGGCCGCGGTACATGGCGAGCAGCCCCGATATGAAGGCGATCGCGAGCAGCGCCGCGTCGAGGTAGGTCAACGGACCGATCATGGTCTCGGCTCTCCATCCGTCGAGTGGGAGGCGGGGCGCCGACGGAGGGGCCGCCGCGCCTCGGAAGACGCGCCTGACTGGTCGGGGTTCACTTGCATGACGATAGTCGTTCCGCAAGCTCCTTCAGGTGTTGCAGCCGATCGAGACGCAATTTTGTGGTGCCCTTCTCGATCTCGCCGCTGGCCGGCACCACGGCGCGGGCGAAACCGAGCTTCTGCGCCTCCTTGAGGCGGGCGGTCATGTGGCTCGCCGGCCGCACGGCACCCGACAGGGATATCTCTCCGAAATAGACATCGTCGGGTGGCAGAGCAACGCCCGAAAGCGACGAAAGAAGGGCGGCTGCGGCGGCGAGGTCACACGCAGGCTCGACGATCTTCAGGCCACCGGCGACATTGAGATAGACATCGTGGCTGGCGAAGGAGACCCCGCAGCGGGCATCGAGCACGGCGAGCAGCATCGACAGCCGGTTGCCGTCCCAGCCGACGACCGCGCGGCGCGGCGTGCCGAGACCCGAGGGCGCGACGAGCGCCTGCACCTCGACCAGGATCGGCCGCGTCCCCTCGATGCCCGCGAACACGGCGAGACCCGGCGCCTTGGAATTCCGCTCGCCGAGAAAGAGCTCCGACGGGTTCTTGACTTCGCGCAGCCCCGAGCCCGCCATCTCGAACACGCCGATCTCGTCGGAGGCGCCGAAGCGGTTCTTGACCGCCCGCAGGATCCGGTAGGGGTGGCCGCGGTCGCCCTCGAAATAGAGCACCGTGTCGACCATGTGCTCGATCACCTTCGGCCCGGCGATGTTGCCGTCCTTGGTGACGTGGCCGACGAGCAGCACCGCGCTGCCTTGCGTCTTGGCGTGGCGGATCAGCGACTGCGTGGCGGCGCGCACCTGGCTGACGGTGCCCGGCGCCGCGTCGAGCGCATCGGCCCACAGCGTCTGGATGCTGTCGACGACCACGAGATCGGCGCGCGGGCCGTCGGCCAGGGTGGCCAGGATGTTGGCGACGTTGGTCTCCGCCGCGAGCGCCACCGGGGCATCCGCGACGCCGAGCCGCTCGGCCCTGAGCCGCACCTGCGCGGTCGCCTCCTCGCCCGAGAAATAGACCGCGCGCCGGCCGGCGCGGGCGAGGGCGGCGGTGAGCTGCAGCAGCAGCGTCGATTTGCCGATGCCCGGCTCGCCGCCGATCAGCAGCGCCGAGCCCGGCACGATGCCGCCGCCCGTGACGCGGTCGAGCTCGCCGTTGCCGGTCGAAAACCGCGGCGCCTCGGCGGTGCTGCCGGCGAGGCTTTCGAGCGTCACCGCCCGCCCGCGCGTCGCCTTGGTGATGCCCGAGCCGGGCGGCGGGCCGGCGTCCGTCTCCTCGACGATGGTGTTCCACTCGCCGCAGGCTGCGCACTTCCCCGCCCAGCGCGTCGAGGTCGTGCCGCAGCTCTGGCAGACGAACGCGGATTTCGCGGCCTTGGCCATCTCAGTCCTGACCTCGATAGAGGCGATGGAACCGCCGCGACAATCGCGTCAGCACCTCGTAGCCGATGCTGCCGGCGCGCTGGCCGACCTCCTCGATGGTGAGCGTAGGGCCGACGATCTCGGCCCACTCGCCGCTCTCGACGGGAGGGCCCGCAACGTCGGTGACGTCGACCGTGGTAAGGTCCATCGAGACGCGCCCCACGATCGGGCATCGCGCGCCGCGGACCGCGACCTCTCCGCCCGAATGGCCGGCGGGCGCCGAGAGATGGCGGGCGAGGCCGTCCGCATAGCCCGCCGCGAGGGTGGCGATGCGGCGTCGCGACGGCGCGATCCACGTCGCGCCATAGCCGACGGCCGCCCCGGCCTCGATCTCGCTCACCTGCAGGATCCTGGCCGCGACCGCGACCACCGGCTCGACCGGCGTCCGTCCGCCGCCGAACGCCTGGCCGCCGTAGAGCGCGTAGCCCGGGCGCACGAGGTCGAAGTGATACGCCCGGCCGAGCATCAGCCCGTCCGACGCGGCGAGGCTCGCGCGGGCGCCGGGTGCCGTGTCGCGGCGCTCGGCGAAGGCTGCGCGCTGCCGCTCGTTCATGGCGTGTCCCGGCTCGTCGGCGCAGGCGAGATGGCTCATGACGAGCCCGACGTCGATGTCTGCGAGGCGCGCCGCGACGTCGCGCCGGCGCTCGGGCGTCGCCACGTCGAGGCCGAGCCGGTTGAGGCCGGTATCGATATGGAGCGCCGCGGCGAGACGGCGGCCGGCGGCGGCCGACGCGCCGCTCCATGCCCTGATGTCGGCATCGGTCGCGAGCACGGGCACGAGGTCTTCTGCGATCAAGACGTCGGCGCCCGCGACGCCGTCGAGGACGAGCACCATCGCGCCCGGTGCCGACCGCCGGCAGGCGACGGCCTCGTCGACGGTCGCGACGAAGAACGTCCGGCATCCGGCGGCTTCGAGCGCCGGCACGATGCGCGCCGCGCCGAGCCCGTAGCCGTCGGCCTTGACGACGGCGGCGCACTCGGCCGGCGCGACGAGGGCCGCAAGCGAGCGCCAGTTGCGCGCGAGTGCGCCGAGATCGATCGTGACCACCCCGAGCGCCAGCGAGGGAAGACCGCACGGCGGGACGACCGGGCCCCATCCGGATCCGGTGCCGTCTCGGGCCGCGGTCGGCGGCGGTCTCGAATGGCCGGTCATGGCCGCGGCTCCGGCCGCGAGCGGCGCCACGACGGACTCACCGTGGCGGCAACTGGTAGTCGCGGGCGAGGTTGCCGAAGCGCGTGAACTGGCTCTCGAACGACAGCTCGACCGTGCCCACGGGACCGTGGCGCTGCTTGCCGATGATGACCTCGGCCTTGCCCGAGACGCTCATCATCTTCTGTTGCCACTCGGCGAATTTCGGATCTCCCTCGGCCGGCTTCATGCGCTCGACATAGTATTCCTCACGGAACACGAACAGCACAACGTCGGCGTCCTGCTCGATCGAGCCCGATTCGCGAAGATCGGAGAGCTGTGGCCGCTTGTCCTCGCGGGACTCGACCTGACGCGAGAGCTGCGACAG
>JAKAML010000127.1 GCA_021812845.1 Pseudomonadota bacterium | reverse complement strand
GATGGTCGAGTGCGGCGAGAAGATCGTAGGCGTCGGTTGCGTCGTCCGATCCCGCGGCGTGGAACGCATCGACCGCGAAGACCCTGGCCCGCGGCACGACGCCCGAGATCTCCGTTCCCGGCTGGCCGACGAGCAGGCTCACGACGCCGGTGCCGTGCGCCGGATTGGACGGCGGCCGGTCGTCGCGGCGCACCGTGGCCAGCTCGATGCTGGCGCCGGCGAGCGCCGGGTGGGCCGGATCGACCCCCGTATCGACGACGCCGATCGCCTCCGGGATGGCGCAGCGCAGATAATCGGGCCGCCAGCCAGTCAGCACGAAGGCCTCGCAGGCCGCCCCGCACGACTGCTCCTGCGGCCGGTAGGGCGCGATCGGGGACCGTCGGTAGCTGTCGTTGCGGGCCGCCGTGGCGAGCGGGGCGAGATCGCGGATCTGCCGCAGTGCCGTGGAGATCCCGAGCCGTCGCGGCGGCTCGATGCGGCTGACGGACCGGCCGAGGATCACCGAGCTGCGCGTCGCCGTCACGTCGAAGCCGCGTTCAGCGAGCCGCGCCACGTCTTCAGCCGTGAGCCCGGCGACGACGAGCTCTCGCACCGGCCCGGGCCGCGTCGCGACCGAGGCCGCGGCAGGTCTGCGTGCCGCGCGCGCGGCACGCCGCGGTCCGCCGCGGAACAGCTTCAGGCGCGGGATGCCACCGAAGATCATCCGCGGAATGCCGATGCCTTTGATTCCGAAGCCGCGGCTGCCCCGGAACCCGCCGCCACCGCCGCCGTCGTCATCATCGGCGCGCGCGACGCCGAGGAGCGAGATCTCCGGAACCGCCACGCGGGCGGCGCCGTCCCAGGCCACCGCGGCCGCGGCGACCGCCATTGCGTATCGGACCGCGACACGCACGCGCGACCGGGCATGGCACGCCTGTTGGCCTTTCCGGCGCCCGGCGACGCCATCAGCCGTTCGGGAAATTTTCCCGGGCTTGGGGTCCACCGATGCTCGAAACCGGAGATTGATCACGATTTCGCACTCCCGGTGGTCCGACCCGCTCGCGTTCCTGACGAACATAGCACGAAGCCTGTCGCCGATGACGGGCGCGGCTCATTCGATCGAGGCGCTGGCGCTGGGCGGGACCGGCAATCGGCGGGGCGTCTCGACACGCCTTCGATCAGCAACGCTCCACAAATCGGATTATTCCCGGTGCGAGACACGAATGCGTCCGCCGCCGCGCGGTTAAGCACTTCGTGTGCGGCGCGGTTGCGGATATGGTCGCGATGCACGAATAACTGTTTTCGCAGGAATATTGCGCACCGGTCGCCGTTCATGAAGGCGACACGACACAGGATCGAGCCCGCGATGGGTGACGACGTTCGCCAGGAGCTTGTCGCCCTGCTGCCGCGACTGCGGCGCTTCGCGTATGCGCTCACCGGGTCGAGGGAGGAGGCTGAGGAGGTGCTGCAATCCGCCTGCGAGAAGGCCCTGTCGCGGCTGCACCAGTTCGAGCGGGGCACGCGCCTCGACAGCTGGATGTTCCAGATCATCCGGACCGTCCGCATCGACCGTGTCCGCTATGCCGTGCGCCGCCCGGCCGCGAACGATGCCGACATCGGCGAGACGGTTGCGTTCGACGCGCGCATCCACGAGCAGATCGAGGCCCGCCACGAGCTCGAGATCGTCCGCCGCGAGATCGCGCTTCTGCCCGAGGAGCAGCGCGCCGTGTTGGTACTCGTTACCATCGACGGAATGAGCTACCAGCAGGCCGCCGATACGCTCGGCGTGCCGGTCGGCACCGTCATGAGCAGACTGGCGCGAGCCCGCCGCAAGCTAGCCGAGGCCATCGACACGCCGCGCGCGCCGGCGAGACTGAGGCCCGTCGCAACGGAGCGTGCGCCATGAGTGGGAGCAAGCTGCCCGACACCCCTTCCGATCGTCCCGGCGACGAGACGCTGCTGGCCTATGCGGACGGCCAGTTGCCGCCCGACGAGGCGGCGGCCGTCGCACGCTACCTCGACACGAGCGCCGAGGCGCGCCGTTTCGTCGATCAGCTTCGGACCTCGGCGGAGCTCGCAAGGGAGGCGTTCGAGATCGCGCCCGGCGCCCCCGGCGAGGACAAGCTCGCCGCGCTGATCCTCGGCACGGCGCCGCGCGCCGCCGCGGCGGCCGCCGACAACGTGGTGGCGCTGCAGCCGCGGCGCCGCCTCGTCGATCGCGTCGTGCCGCGGCAGGCCTGGCGCATGGCGGCCGCGATCTTGATCCTTGTCGGATCCCTCGGAGGCTACGAGCTGGGCCGGCGCGCCGGTGCTCCGGGCGAAACGGTCGGCACCGAGATCGTCGTCGGACGGCTCGGCGCAGGTACGCCGGTCGCAACGCTCCTCGAGACGCGGGCGAGCGGTGATCCGTTGCCGATCGGCGGCAAGCGGGAGCTGATGGTCGTCGGGTCGTTCCGCGATCGCGCGGGGCGGGCCTGCCGCGAGTTCGAGGTCGTGTCGTCCGACCCGTCCGGAGCGCCGGTTGTCGGCGCGGTCGCCTGTCGGCACGGCGACGGCCATTGGCACGTCGAAGGCGCGGTCGCCGTTGCCGCGGCGCCGCAGATCGTACCGGGCGAGGCCTATGCCCCCGCAGGCGGCGGCGATGGCGCGGCGATCCAGGGCATCCTCGACGCGCTGGGCGCCAAGTCGGCGCTGTCGCGGTCCGAGGAGGACGCGCTGCTGTCGAAGGGCTGGAAGTAGTCCCGACACCGCGCTCCGCCACAGCCGGCCGCCTCTGTCGCACGAGCGGCACGATGTCGGCGGTGGACCGCAGGGCCGGACAGGAAGTCCGAGCCCTGACGGTTCATTTTCGCTTCATCTCTCGTTCAGGACACGCGCAGCAGCGCCGCATATTCTCGGGACGCACGGAATAACTCCTGGTCCCCGGCGTTGACCGAACACAGAACGTCACGACGACTTGGACACGGATCCTGCTGGATGACGACGATCGACGATCCCTGGCATCTGAAGGCGCGCCACATTGTCCACCACCTGTCGAGCGATCCCGACTACGTCGAGGCCGCCGCCGCCGATGGGTTCACCATCGAGGAGGTCGAATCCGGGCTGCTGCTGGCTCGCCGGGGATACGCGATCGGTCTGATCCGTTGGGTCGCGGGAGACTACGCCTTCATTCGAGCCGGCTATTTGGCGCCGACGTTCAGGACTGAGGACGTCGACGAGCTGATCTTTCATCTGGTCGAGGTCGTCGCGGCCGAGTTGCGGCCCCTTCGATCGCTGAGTTCCTGAATCCAGGGGGGTGACCATGCCTGTGCTGCAACTGCAGACGAGCCGCCCGGTGCACGCCGTCAAGCGGCGCCTGAGGGGCGGCGGACTGTCGGGCTCGATCACCCGCCGGCCGTCGTCGTGCGACGACGACGGGGGGGCAGGGGCGGCGCCCACAGCCGAAGCGCCGGTGCCCCGCGCGCTCAATCACCTCCTCCACCGCGCGGCGCAACGCGCCGACGCCTCGGTCGAGCGGGCACTGGCGTCGCTCGTGCTGACCGCGCGCCAGTTCGCCGTGCTCGACGAGGTCGAGCGCCACGCCGACGACAGCCAGATCCGGCTCGGCGCGAAAACGGGAATCGACCGGTCGACGCTGGTCAACATCATCGACCGGCTGCAGCGCCGCGGCCTGATCGAGCGCCACCGCTCGCAGTTCGATCGCCGGGAATCGGTGCTGCGGCTGACCGACGCGGGACGCGAGATCCTCGAGATCGCGCGACCGGCCGTGCGTCTCGCCAACGAGGCGCTGATGGCCTCGGTTCCGCACGAGCAGCAGGGGGCGTTCCTGTCGCAACTCGAGCAGTTCGTCGACCGGGCTGACTGACGGACCGGTTGACGGGCGGCGTGGAGCGCCGCCCAGGAAGTCGGGCTCCCTCTTCACCCCGCACCGAGGAGCGCCCGGCTACTGCAGGGATCCGGTTGCCCTCGCCGCACCACGGCGTCGGATCCCTGCAGCTTCCAGGCCCCCGTGGGAGGGACGCTGAGCGGTGACGGCGCGTATTCCGGCGCCGCCGTCGGGCGACCGGACTTCCACCTCTCGACAATCGGGCAGACGGCGTCCGGATCCGGGGCTACTGTATCGCTCGGCCGACCGGCCGCGACGGCGCGCCGTGCGCGCGATACGGGAAATCCGATGCGCATCTCCGTCCGCAAGAAGCTGTCGATCGTGATCGCCAGCCTGATAGGCTTCAACATCGCCATCGACGCGCTCGCCTACGCGATCACGCTGCAGAACAAGCAGAGCATCAGGCGTTTCCAGCTCGACCAGCAGGTTCTGGTGGATGCCTCGCAGCTTCAGAAATTCATTCATGCGCTGGAAAAGGATCCCTCGAGTCAGACTGAGGATCGGTCGATCCAACAGTTGGGCGTGCTGTTCGCGAAGCTCAAGACGTCGGTCAAGTCGGAGAGCAAGTTCCTCCGCTCCCAGAACGATGACAATCCCGGAGAGCAGCGGATCGTGGCGGCCATCGGTGACGCCCTCCGCGACTACGCCGGCTTCGTCTCGGCGTCGGCAAGTCTCGGGAACGGGTCGACGGCGCTGGTCTCCGGCGGCTCGCCGCAGCCGGATGCGGAGGACCGGCTGCGAACGCTCGACCGGCTGGACGCGCTGGCCCATTCCCTCATCGAGACCGAGATCGGCGAGCTCATGGAGAATTCCGAGCAGGAGTGGCGCCTCGCCGGTTTCACGCAGTTGACGATGTTCTGGGCGATCGTGGCCAGTCTCCTTGCGGCGACCATGTCCATCTTGGTGCTGATCCGTACCGTTCGCATTCCGCTGGAAGTCCTGAATGACGGTGCACGGGCCTTCGGCGCCGGTCGGCTCCACCATCGCATCCGCATCGAAGGCAGCGACGAGTTCGCGCGGCTCGCATCGACGATGAACGCGATGGCCGACGAGCTGGCCGGACGCCGGGCCCAGCTCGAGCTTCAGAGCACGGCGCTCCAGACCGCGGTCGAGGAACGAACCCACGAGCTGCGCCTCGCCAACAAGCAGCTCGAGTCCACCTCGGCGCTGCGTCGCCGCTTCCTGGCCGAGGTAGGCCACGAACTGCGGACGCCGCTGACGATCATCCGCGGCGAGAGCGAGGTCGCACTGCGCAACGCGCGCGCGGACGCCGCGGACTTCCGCGAGGCCCTGTCGCGCATCCTGGAGCAGACCAGCCATACGACGGCACTCGTCAACGACCTCTTGTTCGTGGCCGCGAGCGAGGCCGGTCACGCGCCGCTGACCGAGGAGGTGGTCGATCTCGGACGGATCGTGAGTGCGACCGTGGACGAGATGGGCGTCCAGGCACGCGAGCGCGGCATCCTGCCCGA
>JAKAML010000126.1 GCA_021812845.1 Pseudomonadota bacterium | reverse complement strand
TACATGTCGGCCATCGCCGCCGCCGAACTCGCGCAGCAAGGCGCGGCGGGCGACGGGGCCGGCAAGGCCGACGCCAAGATGGATGCGGCGAAGCCGGACGGTGGCAAGACAGACGGCGGCAAGTCCGGCGGTGGCAAGTAGCGTGCCCGGGACCGGCGGGAACGAGCCCGGTCCGAACCGACAAGGGAGAGGCGGATGCCTCGACACATCGCGATCACGATGCGGCCCCCTTCCTCGCCGACCGGAGTCCGCCCGCGCGCTCGCGGCCGCGCGCGGCCGGGGCTCGCCCTGCTCGCCCTGCTCGCCGCTACGCTCGGCGGCTGCTCGTCGGACAGTCTTCCGAGCCTGCCGAAGGTCAGCGATCTGAACCCCTGGAAAGAGAAGCAGGCTCCGCTGCCCGGCAAGCGCATCCCGGTGATGGCGACGACCGAAAAGATCCCCGGTGAGCTGGCGGCCGCCGACAAGCCCATCGCGCTGCCGCCGCCACGCGCCAACGAGACCTGGGCGCAGCCGGGCGGCGAGGCGAGCAACGCACCCGGCCATCTGGCGCTCGGTGCGAGCCCCAAGCAGTCGTGGAGCGCGGACGCCGGCGCCGGATCCAGCAAGAGCGGCCGGCTGACGGCGAGCCCGGTCGTCTATGGCGGCCGCATCTATACGCTCGATGCCGAAGGCACCATCAGCGCCTTCGGGCTTTCGGGCGGCTCGGCCGTGTGGCGCGTGTCGATGAAGCCCGAGCGCGAGAAGGCGGCCGGAGGGTTCTTCTCGCTCGGGGCGTCGAGCGGCGGCGGCTTCGGCGGCGGCCTCGCGGCGGACAACGGCCGCCTCTATGCCACGAGCGGCTTCGGCAACGTCGCGGCCATCGATCCGCAGTCGGGCAGGAAGTTGTGGGAGAAGGCGCTCGGCACGCCCGTCCGCGCCGCGCCCACCGCGTCCGGCGACCGCGTGTTCGTGGTCTCGACCGAAGGCCGCTTCTACTGTCTCTCCGGCGCCGACGGCAATGAGCTTTGGGTCGTCCGCGGGCTGCCGCAGCAGGCCAGCCTCGTCATCAACACGAGCCCCGCCGTCGACGGCGACATCGTCGTCGTGCCCTATCCTTCCGGCGATCTCGTCGCGCTCAAGGTCTCGGACGGCTCGTCGGTGTGGTCGGACAATCTCTCGCGGACGCGGACCACCTCGCAGCTCGCGTCGATGAGCGACGCCGCGCGGCCGGCGATCGACGGCGGCACAGTGTTCGCCGTCGGGCACGGCGGCCGGATGATCGCGACCTCGGTCCGTACCGGCGAGCGGCTGTGGTCGCTCAACGTCCCCGGCACCCAGACACCCTGGGTCGCCGGCGAGAGCGTGTTCGTCGTCGACACCGGCGGCCAGCTCATGGCGGTCTCGCGCCGCGACGGCAAGGTGCAGTGGACGATGAACATGCCCGGCGGCGGCACCTGGTCGGGGCCGGTGCTCGCGGGCGGCGCGCTGTGGCTGACCTCGAGCAAGGGCGCGCTGGTCGGCGTCGATGCCGCGACCGGGCGCGTGACCGCCCAGCAGAGCCTCGGCAATCCGGCCTATATCGCGCCGATCGTGGCCCAGAGCCGCATGTTCGTCGTCACCGACAACGCCAAGCTGATCGCGCTCAACTGAGCGGGTGCCCGGTCTGGCCGGCGGCCGGCCGCGGCTCCACGGAGTCTCCGGACAGCGCCTGGGCCGTCTCCAGCGAATCCGCCTCGGCGGCCGGCTTGTCCCAGCGGATGCGATGGACACGCGGGAAGCGCATGGCGAGCCCCGACTTGTGCCGTGACGAGGCGTAGAGCGCGTCGAAGGCGATCTCGAGCACGAGCCCCGGCGCCACCCTTCGCACCGGCCCGAACCGCTCCGTCGTATGGGCGCGCACCCAGGCGTCGAGCGCCTCGAGTTCGGCATCGGTGAAGCCCGAGTACGCCTTGCCCACCGGCACCAGCTCCCGCGCCTCGCCCTCGCCCGGGCGCCAGACGCCGAAGGTGTAGTCGGAATAATACGACGCGCGCTTCCCCGATCCGCGCACGGCGTACATCAGCACGCAGTCGAGCGTCTGCGCGGCGCGCTTCCATTTCCACCAGTGACCTTTCGGGCGCCCGGCCAGATAGGGGCTCGCCATGCGCTTCAGCATCAGGCCCTCGATGCCGGCGGCGCGCGTCGACGACCAGATCCGCCGCAGCGCATCGAGGCTGTCGAATGGCACCAGCGGGCTCAGGTCGGACAGCGGCGGACGGCGGGCGGAATGCCAGGCGACGAGTCGCTCGCGGCGGACCGAGAGCGGCAGGGCGCGCAGATCCTCGCGTCCGTCGAGCAGCAGATCGTAGAGCCGGACGTGGGCGGGACTGTCGCGCAGGAGGCGCGGTGCGACGGTGCGCCGGTTGAGGCGCTGCTGCAGCGCATTGAAGGGCGCCACCGCACCGTCGCGGACCACGAGCAATTCGCCGTCGAGCACGACCTCGGCGCCGGCGAACGCCGAGCGGATCTCCGGGAACGCGGCGGAGATGTCGTCGCCCGTGCGGCTGTAGAGGCGCGCGTCGCCGCGCGTGGCGGCGATCTGGACGCGGATGCCGTCCCATTTCCATTCGGCGGCGATCTCGCCCGGAACGAGGGCCGCAAAATCCTCGTCGTCGATCGGGTTCGCGAGCATCAGCGGGCGGAACACCGGCAGGTTCGCCGTCTCGGGACGCGCCCCGGAACCGCCCAGCCAGTCGAACAGCGCTCCGTAGGGCGGGGCGAGCGCGTGCCACACCTCCTCGATCTCCCGGATGTCGCGGGCGAAGGCATCGGCCAGGGCCTGCCGGGTGAGGCGGGCGGAGACGCCGACCCGCGGAGCGCCGCCGACCAGCTTCAGGAACGCGTATCGCTCCGGCGCCGCGACGGCGTCGAGAAGCCCGGCGAGGATCGCAGCGTGCTCGCGCGGCCCGGCGCCGCGCAGCCGGTCCACCACCTGGCCCAGTGCCGGCGACTGGTCGCAATCGCGGCCGTCGTCCGGCCACAGCAGTGCGACCGTCTCGGCGGTGTCGCCGACGAAATCGCGCGAGAGCTCGTAGAGCAGCGGATCGACCCGCTCGGCCATCAGGTCGGCGAGCAGGCGGCGCAACGGCATCCGGGGCGGCAGCCCGTCGGTCAGCGCCGCCAGCGCCCAGCCGCGGTCGGGATCGGGCGTGCTCGCGAAATAGCGCGCCAGGATCTCGAGCTTGCGGTTGCGGCTCCGGGCGCGTCCGAGATCGTCGATCAGGCGGGCGAAAGCGCGCATGAAGGCTAGTCCCCCTCGTCGTCGAAGCCGACGAGAGCGAGGGCGCGCGCCGCGACGCCGTGCTTGCCGAGCTCGTGCACGAGCGCGTCGTCGCGGCCGTGCGTGACCCACACCTCATCGGCGCCGGTCTCGAGCGCAGTGCGGACGAGGCCCGTCCAGTCGGCGTGGTCGGAGATGACGAGCGGCAGCTCGACGCCGCGCTGGCGGGCGCGGCCGCGGATCGCCATCCAGCCGCTGGCGAAGGCCGTCACCGGGTCTGTGAAGCGCCGCGACCAGCGGTCGGCCAGGGCCGACGGCGGAGCGAGCACGATCTCGCCGGGGAGACCCGCACGGCCGCCGTCCGGGGCGACCCGGGCCAACGGGCCGAGCGCGACCCCAAGCTCCTCGTAGAGCGCGCACAGCGGCGCCAGCGCTCCGTGCAGGTGGATCGTCCGGTCGTAGCCCGCATGGCGGAGCAGCGCGATCAGCCGCTGGCACTTGCCGAGACCGTAGACGCCGACGAGGTGCGTGCGGCCCGGCTCGTCGGACAGCGAGCGCAGCAGGCGGCCGATCTCCCGCTCGGCCGGGACGGCGCGGAAGACCGGCAGCGCGAAGGTCGCTTCCGTCACGAACACGTCGCAGGCGACAGGCTCGAACGGCGCACAGGTCGGGTCGGGCGCGCGCTTGTAGTCGCCGGAGACGACGGCCCGGACCCCGCGCCACTCGACGACCACCTGCGCCGAGCCGAGGATGTGGCCGGCCGGCACGAGCCGTACCGAGGCGTCGCCGATCCGCGTCGTGACGCCGTAGTCGAGGGTCTCGAAGCGGCCGGCGGCGTCCGCGCCATAGCGAACCTTCATGATCGCGACCGTCTCGGGCGTCGCCAGCACCGCGCCGTGACCGGGGCGGGCGTGGTCGGAATGGCCGTGGGTAACGACCGCCCGCTCGACCGGGCGCGCCGGATCGATGTGGAAGCCGCCCGGACCGCAATAGAGTCCGTCGGCCGTCGGGTGCAGCCAGGTGCCGGGCTGATCGGGCATCATGGACATGGGTGTCGGCCGTGACCCGGTCCATTGCGGAGGCCGCGGCGGTTCTGGTTCCGAGGGGCGTGCGCCATGACCCGGGAACGCAGCGGCCGGCGGGACGGTTCATCGGCGTCGGGCCGGATCCGGGATCGCCGCCGAGGTCGCGCGGCCGTCAGGCGATGATGTCGGGCAGGAGCTGGTCCTCGATCGCCGTGATCTGGTCCTTGAGCACCAGCTTCTTCTTTTTCAGGCGCTTGATCTGGAGCTGGTCGGCGGTGCCGGTGGTCTCCATGGCGACAATCTCGTCGTCGAGCACACGATGCTCCGCGCGGAGCTTCGTGAGCTGCTCGCGCAACTCCCTCTCGTTCGTCCGCTGCATCAGGTCTTGAGCCCAGTTCCCGCCATCTCAGGCCTTCTCGGCGCGGAACTATCGTCGCCTTTAGCCCGTCTTTCAAGCGCCGCGGAGGCCCGCCCCGGCAATTATTTCTCGGCCCTGCGGGGGGTTGCAGCCGATCGATCGCGCGCCCGGGAGGGATTGCGGCGAGGCTCGCGACCGCGCCTGCCCGGTCGGCCGAATGCGGTTCGAAACCTCCGGATTTCGGGGATAGGATGTAAACGATCCCTTCGACGGAAATGGACAACCGCCGGGGGATCTGTCAAACTTCCGTCGTCTTCAACCCTGTCATGGAGGGCAAGGATGGCGCTGAACGCTCATCTTGTGGAGCTTGGCGAGAAGCACCGGCTTCTCGAGCGTAAGATCCAGGAGGCGATCGCAAGTCCGGGTTCCAGCGATACGGAAATCCGGCGAATGAAACGGGAGAAGCTGAAGATCAAGGACGAGATTGCTCGTCTTCAGGACGGCACCAAGCACTGAACTCCCGTTGGGCGGCCTCGAGGCCGCCCTTTGCATTTCCGTTCCGATCTCGGTCGTCGGTTCTTCTCGGGGTGCCGCTCCGATGCAGGGCCTCGGGCGGCCTTGGGCTCTGCGACCGGCGGTCGCCGTCGGGACGCTATCGGGGGCTCGCGAGGGTGTGCGGCGCGGCCGCGACAGCCGCGTCGAGGCGGCGAGCGCTCG
>JAKAML010000125.1 GCA_021812845.1 Pseudomonadota bacterium | reverse complement strand
GCGGGCGCGGCGGTGACCGCCGGCTTCGCGTTCGACGTGCCGGTGCGGTTCGACACCGACAGGCTCGAGGTCAGCCTGACCGGGTTCGGCAGCGGCGCCATTCCGAACATTCCGGTGATCGAGGTCAGGACATGAAGTCGCTTCCGCCGGCGCTTGCGGCCCATCTCGCGGGCGGCGCCACGACGCTCTGCTGGTGCTGGCGGCTGGTGCGCCGCGACGGCGCGACGATGGGCTTCACCGATCACGACCGCGACCTCGAGTTCGACGGGACCGCGTTCGAGGCGGCGGCCGGGTTCGAGGCCAGCGAGATCCGCGACACGGTGGGCCTCGCCGTCGACAATCTGGAGGTGACGAGCGCGCTCTCGTCGGAGCGGCTCACGGAGGCGCATCTGGCGGCGGGCCTCTACGACGACGCGCGGGTCGAGATCTTTCGCGTCAACTGGCGGGACACGGCGCAGCGGGTGTTGATGCGCGCGGGCAGCATCGGCGAGGTCAGGCGCGCGGGGACGACGTTCGCGGCGGAGGTGCGGGGGCTCTCGCACTACCTGCAGCAGACCAAGGGACGGCTCTACCAGTACGGCTGCGACGCCGATCTCGGCGATGCGCGGTGCGGGGTCGATACGGGCGGGGCGGCGTTCCGGGGGACGGGGACCGTCGTCGCGGCGTCGAGCGATCGCCGGTTCACGGCCGCCGGGATCGAAGGGTTCGCCGCCGACTTCTTCACGCGTGGGCTGCTCAGGTTCACGTCGGGGGACGCGGCGGGGCAGGCGATCGAGGTCAAGGCGCACACGGCATCGGGCGGCGTGGCCACGATCGAGCTTTGGCAGCCGGCGCGCGGGCCGCTCGTCGCGGGACAGGCGTTCGAGGTCACGGCGGGCTGCGACAAGCACATCGAGACGTGCGCGGGGAAGTTCGGCAACAGCGTCAATTTCCGCGGCTTCCCGCACATGCCGGGCAACGACATTCTGGTGCGCGTGGCACGCTCGGGCGGTGCATGAGGAGAGCGTGATGGCGGACGAGCGTGAGGCGGGGCAGGGGGCCGGAGCGAGCGCGATCGTTCGCGTCGCGCGGGGCTGGATCGGCACGCCGTATCATCATCAGGCGAGCCTGAAGGGCGTCGGCACGGACTGCCTCGGGCTCGTGCGCGGCGTGTGGCGCGAGATCCATGGCCGCGACGCCGAGCTGCCGCCCGCCTACTCGCGCGACTGGGCGGAGGCGAGCGGGCGCGAGACGATGCTCGAGGCGGCGCGGCGGCATCTCGACGAGATCACGGTCGCGGAGGCCGAGGCGGGCGACGTGCTGATCTTCCGGCTGAGACCGGGGACCGTGGCGAAGCACGCCGGCATCCTGGCCACGGCGGGGACGATGATCCACGCCATGGAAGGACGGCCGGTGGCGGAGGTGCCGCTCGGTCCGTGGTGGCGGCGCCGGATCGCGGCGGCATTCAGGGTTCGCGGAGCAGGATAGAGATGGCGACACTGGCACTCGCGGCCGCCGGCGCGGCGCTCGGCAGCACGCTGCTGCCGGCCGGGTTCACGCTGCTCGGCGCGACCATCACGGGCGCGACGATCGGCTCGCAGATCGGAGCGCTGGCCGGGTCGTTCGTCGACCAGGCGCTGTTCGGCGGCGGCGCGACGCGGCCCGTGGAGGGCCCGCGGCTGAGGGATCTGCACGTCACGGGCTCGACCGAAGGCGCGGCGATCCCGCGCGTCTATGGCCGCGCGCGGCTCGGCGGACAGGTGATCTGGGCGACCGATTTCGAGGAGGAGGCCGTCACGCGATCGGCCGGCGGCGGCGGCAAGGGCGGGCTCGGCGGCGGCGGGGCGGGCCGGACGATCGAATACCGCTATTACGCCAACGTCGCGATCGCGATCGCCGAGGGCGAGATCACGGGGCTCGGCCGGGTGTGGGCCGACGGGCAGGAGCTCGACCTGTCGCGCGTCACGCACCGGGTCCATCGCGGCAGCGAGACCCAGGACGCCGACGGCCTGATCGTGGCGCGCGAGGGCGCTCAGCGGGCGCCGGCGTTCCGCGGCACCGCCTATGTCGTTTTCGAGCGGCTGGCGCTCGCGGACTTCGGCAACCGGCTGCCGCAAATGTCGTTCGAGGTGCTGCGCGAGGTCGAGCCGTTCGGCGGCGGCATCCGCGGCGTGGTGCTCATTCCCGGCTCGGGCGAGTTCGTCTACGCGACCGAGGAGGTGACGCACGGCATCGGCGGCGGACAGAACGCGGCCGAGAACGTGCATACGCGCCAGGGCGCGGTCGACTGGACGGTGTCGCTCGACCAGATGGCGCAGTCGCTGCCGGAGGTCGGCTCGGTGTCGCTGGTGGTGAGCTGGTTCGGCACCGATCTGCGCGCCGGCTCGTGCCAATTGAAGCCGGGTGTCGAGCTTGCCGAGGAGGTGACGAGCCCGATCGCGTGGTCGGTGGCCGGGCTGTCGCGGGCCGGCGCGCATCTCGTCTCGCAGCGCGACGGCCGGCCGGCCTACGGCGGCACGCCCTCGGACCAGACGGTGGTGGCGGCGATCCGCGACCTCACGGCACGCGGCTACAAGGTGACGATGACGCCGTTCATCCTGATGGATGTGCCGGAGGGCAACGCGTTGCCCGATCCCTACGGCGGTGCGGCGCAGGCGACCTATCCCTGGCGCGGGCGGATCACCGTCCATCCGGCGGCGGGACAGCCCGGCACGGCCGACAAGTCGGCGGCGGCGGCGAGCCAGATCGCGGCGTTCGTCGGCACGGCGCAGGTCTCGCACTTCGCGCTGTCGGGCGACAGCGTGGTCTATTCGGGTCCGGTGGAATGGTCGCTGCGGCGGATGGTGCTGCATCACGCGTGGCTCGCGAAGGCGGCGGGCGGGGTCGATGCGTTCGTCATATCGAGCGAGCTGCGCGGGCTGAGCACGGCGCGGTCGGCGGCGGGAAGCTATCCGTTCGTCGCGGCGCTCACGGCGCTCGCGGCCGACGTCAAGGCGGTGCTCGGTCCGGCGACCAAGGTCACGTATGCGGCCGACTGGTCGGAATACTTCGGGCACCAGCCGGCGGACGGGACCGGCGACGTCTATTTCCATCTCGATCCCTTGTGGGCGTCGCCGGCGCTCGACGCCATCGGCATCGATCTCTACTGGCCGCTCGCCGACTGGCGCGACGGCCGCGCCCATCTCGACGCGCTCGCGGGCGCGCGGTCGATCTACGACCTCGACTACCTCAAGGCCAACGTGCGCGGCGGCGAGGGCTTCGACTGGTACTATGCCAGCCAGGCCGATCGCGACCAGCAGATCCGCACGCCGATCACCGACGGCGCGGGCAAGCCCTGGGTGTTCCGCTACAAGGACGTCGCGGCGTGGTGGTCGAACCCGCACCACGACCGTCCGGGCGGCGTCGAGGCAGCGCTGCCGACGGCGTGGGTGCCGCAGTCGAAGCCGTTCTGGCTGATGGAGATCGGCTGTCCGGCGATCGACAAGGGCGCCAACCAGCCGAACGTGTTCGTCGATCCGAAGAGCGCGGAGAGCGCGCGGCCGTACTACTCGCGGGGTACGCGCGACGACCTCATGCAGCGCCGCTTCGTGGCGGCGCTGATCGCGGCCTTCGATCCCGATCACCCCGATGCGGACGCGGGCGCCAACCCGGTGTCCACGGTCTACGGCGGACGCATGGTCGATCTCGAGCGGATCCACGTCTACGCCTGGGACGCACGGCCCTTCCCGGCCTTTCCGCATAATCTCGAGGTGTGGAGCGACGGCGACAACTGGCGCTTCGGACATTGGCTGAACGGCCGCTCGTCGAGCACGCCGCTCGCCGCGCTGACCGCGAAGCTGTTCGAGGATCACGGCTTCGCCGAGCACGACACGTCGGCGCTCGACGGGACGGTTCCCGGCTACGTCATCGACCGTCCGATGTCGGCACGCGACGCGCTGGGGCCGCTCGAGCTCGCCTATTTCTTCGATGCGCGGGAATCGGGCGGCCGCGTGGTGCTCGCCCACCGCGGCGCCGAGGCCGTGGCGGCGGTGGTCGGCGCGGACGAACTGGCCGAGACGCGGCCCGGCGAGGCGCTCGTGGTGCTGACGCGCGGGCAGGAGACGGAGCTGCCGGCGTCGGCCAAAGTCAGCTACATCTCGGCGGCGGGCGACTACCGGCAGGCGGTGGCGGAGGCGCGGCGGCTGGTCGGCGCCAGCGGACGGCTGTCGCAGGCCGAGCTGCCGATCGTGCTCGACGCCGACCAGGCGGCGGCGATCGCCGACGCCTGGCTGTTCGAGACCTGGACGGCGCGCGAGCGGGCGGCGTTCAAGCTCGCGCCGAGCCGGCTGGCGCTCGAGCCGGGCGACGTCGTGACGCTCGTGGGCGACGGCGGCGCGCGACTGGTCCGCATCACCGAGATCGGCGAGCGCGGCGTGCGCGAGATCGAGGCGCGCGGCGTCGATCCCGAGATCTATGCCGGCGTGTCGCTGCGCGACCGGCCGCCGCGCGCGGAAGCGGCACAGGCGTCGGGCCAACCGCTGGTCGAGTTCCTGGACCTGCCGCTGCTGAGGGGAGACGAGCCGCCGGATGCGGGCTACGTGGCGGCACGGCAGGCGCCATGGCCGGGGCCGCTCGCGGTTTACGGCTCGCCGGGCGACGACGGCTTCGAGCTCAAGGCCGTGGTGGCGGTGGCGGCGGTGACCGGAATCGTGACGACGACGCTGCCGGCCGGGGTCGAGGGGCGTATCGACCGGGCGATACGGATGACGGTGGCGCTCGACGGCGGCGTACTGCAGTCGGTGTCGCGGCTGCAACTGCTGGGCGGGCAGAACGCGGCCGCGATCAGGAACGACGACGGCGAGTGGGAGGTGCTGCAGTTCGAGACGGCGACGCTGGTGGGCCCGTCGACCTACGAGCTGAGCGGGCTTCTGCGCGGGCAGGCGGGGACGGAGACGGCCATGCGGTCGCCGGTCGCGGCGGGCGCGCGGTTCGTGCTCGTCGACGGGGCGGTGACGCGGGTGCCGCTGGCGGCGGGCGAGACCAGGCTTCCATTTGCGTGGCGCGTCGGTCCGATCGCGCGGGACATCGGCCATGGCTTTTTCCAGGCCAACGGTAGCCGCATAGTAGCCCAACAGCACGGCGCCGCCATGAATACGCGGGGCCGAGTTGCGCGCCGTGGCGACCAATTTCCCACTAATTACGCCTTCGATAGCGCTGGTCATGCCGTCAATGCCGCCGATCAAGATTTGATCGCCCAGGCCGGCGGTTTCTACCACCTGCCTGGCGGCCAGGGCCATGTCGTCGTTGTGCAGGAAGCCTGCCTTGAGATCGGGGTAGCGGTTGAGCAGGGTTTCCCAGATGGAGGCCACGCGGGTCACGTCCCAATCAGCCGGCTGGTC
>JAKAML010000124.1 GCA_021812845.1 Pseudomonadota bacterium | reverse complement strand
CGGCCAGCGCTACGAGGTTCGGGTGCGGGCCGGTCTGCCGGCCGAGATCGGCGAGGTGCTCGAGAAGGCGGCGGAGATCGCGGCCTATCTGCCCGATCGCAAGCCGATGGCGCGCTTCACCGGCCGGGCCTACGTGCTGCCGGCGCGCGGCCAGCAGGGCATCCCGGTCACTACCGTCAACACCAAGGCGGTGGCCGTGGAGATCTACCGGGTCGGCGACCGCAACCTCGCGAGCGTCGTGCAGTCGGGCGATCTCGCGCGGCAGCTCTCGAGCTACGATCTCGAGAGCATCCGCGAGCGCACCGGCCAGCGGGTCTGGCAGGGCACGCTCGACGTCACGGCGAAGCACAACGAGGAGGTGACCACGGCGCTGCCGATCAGTGACGCGGTGCCCGACATGAAGCCGGGCGCCTACGTCGTCACCGCGCGTGCCGCCGGAGCCGGCAGGGGCCAGGGCGACGACGACGCGATGGCGAGCCAGTGGTTCGTCATCTCAGACCTCGGGTTGACGGCGCTCAGCGGCACCGACGCGGTGCACGCCTTCGTGCGCTCGCTCGGCGACGCGAAGCCGGTTCCGGGCGCGACGGTGCGCCTCGTCGCGCGCAACAACGAGGTGCTCGGCGAGGCGAGGAGCGATCAGGCGGGCTACGTCCGCTTCGACGGCGGCATCGCGCGCGGCGAGGGCGGCACGCAACCGGCGATCCTGGTCGCCGAGAGAGGCGGCGCCGACTACGCCTTCCTCGACCTGACGGCGGCCGCGTTCGATCTCTCCGACCGCGGTGTCAAGGGCCGCGAGAGCCCCGGCGCGCTCGACGCCTATCTCTACGCCGAGCGCGGCGTCTATCGCCCCGGCGAGGAGGTCAACATCACCGGTCTGGTGCGGGATCGCGCCGGGGAGGCGGCGACGCTGCCGGTGACGCTGATCGTTTCGCGCCCCGACGGCGTCGAGTGGAAGCGCCTCGCGCTGACGGACCAGGGCCTCGGCGGCCGCCTCGCGACGCTCGACATCGGCGGTGACGCCATGACCGGCACCTGGCGCGCGCGGCTCCACGCGGACCCCAAGGCGCCGGCGATCGCCTCGCTCGCCTTCCTGGTCGAGGACTTCGTGCCCGAGCGGCTCGACATGACGCTCGCGCCCGCCGTCGCCGCGCTCAGGCCCGACACGCCCGCCGCAATCAAGACCGAGGGCCGCTTTCTCTACGGTCCGCCCGCGGCCGGTCTCGCACTCGAAGGCGAGGTCGTGGTCAAGGCGTCGGCGAAGGAGCTACCGGGACTTGCCGGCTATCGCTTCGGCCTCGCCGAGGAGAAGCCCGCCGCCGTGCGCGCGGCCATCGAGGGTCTGCCGCAGACGGGTGCGGACGGCAAGGCCGAGGTGACGGTCGTGCTGCCCGCGTTCCCGCACACGGCGCGGCCGCTCGAGGCCGACGTGATCCTGAAGCTCCGGGAGACCGGCGGCCGCACGATCGAGCGAACGGTCACGCTGCCGGTCGAGACGGGTGCACCCCGGATCGGCGTCAAGCCGCTGTTCGGGGCCGACGGCGCGCCGGAGGGCGAGCCCGCCGGCTTCGAGGTGGTGATGCTCGACGCCGAGGGCAAGCGCACGGCCGCCAAGGGTCTCGCATGGACGCTGACGCGGCTCGAGACGAGCTGGCAGTGGTACAGCCGCGACGGCCACTGGGCCTACGAGCCGGTGACCTTCAAGCGCAAGGCGGCGACCGGAACCGTCGACGTCGCGCCGGACGCCGCGGCCAGGATCGAGACCCGGCCCGGCTGGGGCCGCTACCGGCTCGAGGTCGCGGGCACGGGCGCCGATGCGCCGGTGACGAGCATCCTGTTCAGCGCCGGCTGGTACGGCGGCGACGACACCCCCGACAGTCCCGAAATGCTCGACGTGGCGCTCGACAAGCCGGCCTACAAGCCAGGCGAGACAGCGAAGCTCCGGATCGCGTCGAAGACCGGCGGGACGGCACTCGTCGCCGTCCTCGGCAGCGGGCTCCACGCGGTGAAGGAAGTCGCGGTCGCCAAGGGCGGGGCGGAGGTCGAGATCCCGGTCGGCGCCGACTGGGGCGCGGGCGCCTACGCGACCGCATTCCTCTATCGCCCGATGGACGAGGCGCAGAAGCGGATGCCGGGCCGCGCCATCGGCACCGCCTGGCTGGCGCTCGACGCCGCCGCGCGCAATCTCAAGGTCACGCTGGCGGCGCCGGAGAGGGTCAAGTCGGGCGCGCTGCTCAAGGTGCCGGTCGCGGTCGACGGGCTCGGCGCGGGCGAGGAGGCGCGGCTGACGGTCGCCGCGGTCGATGCCGGCATCCTGAACCTGACCCGGTTCGAGCCGCCCGCGCCGGAGAGATGGTTCGGGGCGCAGAGGAAGCTCGGCGTCGAGCTGCGCGACTACTACGGCCGCCTGATCGACGGGATGCGGGCCGAGCGCGGTGCGCTGCGGTCGGGAGGCGACGGCGGCGGCGGCCTCACCATGCAGGGTGCGCCGACGGTCGAGGAGATCGTCTCGCTGTTCTCGGGCGTGGTCCGGGTGGGGGCGGACGGCAAGGCCGAGGTCGAGTTCCAGCTCCCGGACTTCAACGGCAGCGTGCGGCTGATGGCGGTCGCATGGAGCAAAGGCAAGGCCGGTCACGCAGCGAAAGACGTGATCGTCCGCGATCCGGTCTCGCTCACGGTCTCGGGTCCACGCTTCCTGACGCTCGGCGACGAGGCGCGGCTCGACCTGTCGCTGCACAACGTCGAAGGTCCCAAGGCGTCCTATCAGGTCGTCGTCGAGGAGAGCTCGGCCAAGTCGAGGAAGACGGACCTCGCGCTCGCACTCGATCCCGGCCAGCGCAAGGCGGAGCGCGTGGCGCTGAAGCCCACGGATACCGGACGCCTCGACTATGCCGTGCGGGTCATGGGCCCCGACGGCATCGACGTGCGCCGCAGGATCGGCTTCGAGGTGCTGCCGCCGTCCGGCGACGTCAAGCGCTCGACGGTGACAGCGCTGAAAGAGAAAGGAGGGCGGATCACGCTGTCGAAGGATCTCGTCGCCGACCTGATCCCGGGCCGCACGCGCATCACGCTCGGCGTCGGGCCGGCGGCGGCGCTCGACGTGCCGGGTCTGCTGTCGGCGCTGGATCGCTACCCCTACGGCTGCGCCGAGCAGACGGTGTCGCGGGCGCTGCCGCTGCTCTACGCCAACGAGGTCGCGTCCACGATCGGGCTCGGCGCGGACAAGGAGATCCGCGCCCGCGTGCAGGGCGCGATCGACCGCGTATTCGAGATGCAGGATGCTTCCGGCGCGTTCGGCATCTGGGGCCCGTCGTCGGCCGACATCTGGCTGACGGGCTATGTGATGGACTTCCTGACGCGGGCCAAGGAGCAGGGCTACCAGATCGCGCCGCGGCCGTTCGCGCAGGGTCTCGACCGGCTGCAGAACTACCTGAGCTATGCGCAGGACTTCGAGAGGGGCGGTGAGGCGCGGGCCTACGCGCTCTACGTGCTCGCACGCAACGCGCGGGCGCCGATGGGGGAGCTGCGCTACTACGCCGACACCCGCGTCGACCGGTTCGGGTCTGCATTGGCGAAGGCGCAGCTCGGCGCGGCGCTGTCGCTGGCCGGCGACAAGGAGCGGGCGGCGTCGGTGTTCAGGGCGGCGCTGAAACACATGGACGACACGGCCAAGGAAGCCGCGATCGCCCGCGCCGACTACGGCTCGGGCCTGCGCGACGGCGCGGCGCTGGTCACGCTCGCGGCCGAGACCGGGCTCGCGAGGATGGAGACGCCGCGGCTCGCGACCGTCGTCGCCAAGGCGTACCAGACCCGCACTCACACCTCGACACAGGAGCAGGCGTGGATGCTGCTGGCCGCCAAGGCGCTCGGCGATCAGGCCAGGGAGACGCGGCTCACGGTCGGCGGCAAGGCGCACGCGGGCGCACTGGTCAGGACGCTGACGACCGCCGATCTCGCCCAGGGCTTCACCGTCGCCAACGACGGCGAGGCGCCGGTCGACGCGGTGCTGACGGTGATCGGCGCCTCGCTGACGCCCGAGCCCGCGGCGGCCAAGGGCTTCAAGATCGAGCGCACGGCCTACACGCTCGACGGCAAGAAGCTCGATCTCAAGAGCCTCGCCGGGGGGGTGTCCGAGATCCGGCAGAACGATCGTCTCGTCGTCGTGCTCAAGATCGAGGCCAAGGAAGCGGGTGGGCGGCTGTTGCTGGTCGATCGGCTCCCGGCCGGGCTCGAGATCGAGAACCCGCGCCTCGTCGAGGGCGGCGACATCAAGTCGCTCGATTGGCTCAAGACCTCGGTCAAGCCGGAGCACACGGAGTTCCGCGACGACCGCTTCGTCGCCGCCTTCAACTTCTTCGGTCCGGGGGTGCGCCAGGAGGCGGCGTCCATCGAAGGCCCGGACGGCGACGGCGACGACGAAGGCGACCCGGCGGCGACCGCCGACGCCTCGCGGCCCAAAGGGCCGGTCAGCACGGCGAGCGTGGCATACGTGGTGCGCGCCGTGACCCCGGGCTCGTTCGTCCATCCCGCGGCGACGATCGAGGACATGTACCGTCCCGAGCGCCACGCGCGGAGCGCGAGCGGCAGGCTGGTCGTGAAGGAGTGACACCGATGCGCGGCAGGGGCTCGTGGCGGGTCGCGAGGCGGACGGCGGCGGCAACCGCCGTCCTGGTCGCCGGGGCGGCGATCGTCGGCTACGGCGCCGTGCGGACGGCGATGCACCTCATGGGGCCGCCGCCGCTCGCGGCCGTGGCGCCGACCTCGACGATCGTGCTCGATCGCGAGGGCCGGCTGCTGCGCGCGTTCACGTCGCCCCATGGCCGCTGGCGGCTGCCGGTCGAACCGGACGAGGTCGATCAGCGCTACCTCGCGATGCTGTTCGCGTTCGAGGACCGCCGCTTCCGCGCCCACGGCGGCGTCGACGCGGTCGGCCTCGCGCGCGCCGTCTGGCAGGCGGTGACACACCGCCGGCTCGTTTCCGGCGGCTCGACGCTGACCATGCAGACCGCCCGCCTCGTCGAAGCGAGGCACGACCGGACCGCAATCGGCAAGCTCCGGCAGATGGTCCGTGCCTGGCAGCTCGAGGCGCAGCTCTCCAAGGACGGGATCCTCGCGCTCTATCTCAGGCTGGCGCCGTTCGGCGGCAACATCGAGGGCGTCCGAGCGGCGTCACTCGCCTATTTCGGCAAGGAGCCCAAGCGGCTGTCGCTCGGCGAGGCGGCGCTGCTCGTCGCGCTGCCGCAGTCTCCGGAGGCGCGCCGCCCCGACCGGCACGCGTCGGCAGCGAAGAAGGCGCGCGACCGGGTTCTCGACGTGGCAGTGAAGCGCGGCGTCATCCCGCGGGCCGAGGCCGAGCGCGCCAAGGGCGAGCCGATCGCCGCGCTGCGCCGCGACTTCCCGAGG
>JAKAML010000123.1 GCA_021812845.1 Pseudomonadota bacterium | reverse complement strand
TCGCCGGCCCCCGCGTCCATCACGGCGATGACCTTGATCATCTGGCTCACGGGGTCGACGGTCGCGCCCAGGCGCGTGACGGTCATCGGATGGCTGCGCCCCGTCTCGTCGATCGCAAACGCGAACTCGGCGCCGACCTTGAGCCACGTCAGCCAGGACGAGGGCACGATCAGCTCGACCTCGAGCCGGCGGTCACCGACGATCGACAGGAACGGCTTTCCCGGCGCGGGCACCTCGTGCACCTGCACGCCGAGCACCGCCACCCGGCCGTCGAAGGGTGCGAACACCTCGCACTGGTCGAGCCGCGCCTTGAGCGCCTCCGCCTCCGCCGCGGCCTTGGCCACGCGGGACTTGGAAATCTCGACGTCGTGCCGGCCAATGGCCTGATGCTTTTCGAGATGAACATTGCTGTCGAGCGTGAGCCGCATCTCGCGATGGACCGCCTCGGCGCTCGCCGCCTCGGCGCGCGGCCGGCGGCAGTCGAACGCCATCAGCTGCTCGCCGGCCTTGAAGGTCTCGCCCTCGCGGCGGGCGATGCTGAGCACGCGCGCGCCGAGATCGGTCGAGATCGCGGCCTGGTCCACGGCTCTCACGACGCCGCGGATCGGGATCTCCTCGCCGGGGCCGGCCTCTGCGGCCGCGATCGACGGCGAGACGGCGGCCGCAATGGCCATCGCGGCGGCCATCGCCCCCCGGCGCGGCGTCCGGTCCGGATTGTCGAACGAACCCATGCAACCCATCCGTCAGACTGCGCGGGACCATGCGCCCCGCCTCGGCCGTACTATTGCGGGGCAATCACTGACCAAGACTTAAGAGCCGGTCGTCGCGGACTTGCACAACGGCGTGCCCCGCCTGACATTTCGCGACCAGACCTGGACCGGTGGCCTACGGCGCGGCCGCGAGCCGCCGCTTCCAACCCGCGTTGAGATCGCCGCGCTCGATCCAGAGCGCCCGCAGTTGCTCCGCCAGGGCGGCGACGCTCGAGCCACGGTCCAGCTCCCATGCGTAGGGGTCGAGCCCCATCGAGGAGAACAGGTTGGCATAGGCGTTTTGCAGCGCCGCATAGGCGATGTCGTGCTTGGCCTCGGCGACGAGCGTGTTCATTTCTTCGCGGATCAGCGTCTGGCGGCTGATGCGGTCGGCGGCGGCCTCGGTGCGCATCTGCTCGACGAGCCGGGTCTGGACGTCGCGGTACTCGGCCGCCGTCATGAGTTCCTTCCGCGCGTGCAGGAACCGGATCCGGCTGACGTGGACCTGGGTCATGACCGCCATGGTCAAGGCGAGCCCGCGCGTCCGCAAGAGGTCGTCCTGCCGCTCCGTCACCTCGCGCCGGGCCGGGTAGTTGAACACCTTGATGAGGTTCCAGCTCGCCTTCGCGCCCCAGTTGACCCACTCGGCATTGAGCAGGAAATCATTGCTGTCGAAATTAGATCCGGCATGTAGCTGCAGCCCGGGGAGCAGCTCGAGCAGCGCGGCATCGGCCTCGTGCTCGTTGATCCTGAGCCTGTACTCGAGCTCCCTGAGCTCCGGCCGGTTGAAAACCGCCGTCGACATCATCTCCTTGAGGTCGGCCTGGAGCTCGAGCGGGCCGGCGCTCGGCGGCGCGCCGACGAGCGTCAACGCGGTTCCGGGCGCCACGTTCATGAGCGCGGCGAGCTGGGCCTTGGCGGTGTTGAGCTCGCGCTGCACTTCGCCGATCTTGACCTTGATCTCGACCAACTCGCGCTCGTAGGTCAGCGCGGTGATCGGCGAGGTCTGGCGCTGCTCGTAGAGCGACCGGCTTTCCTTGAGCGCCGATCGCGTCTGTCCCTCGAGCTCGGTGAGCCGCAGCATCAGCCGGTCGGCGCTGACCGCCCGCCAGTAGGCGCTGCGGACGTCCTCGACGATGCGGTGCATGACCTTGCGCCTGAGCTCCTCCTGCACCAGCACCTTGTCGGCGGCCTGGCGGGCGCGGACCAGCGACAACCCGAAGTCGAGCACGTTCCAGGTAAAGCCGATGTCGGCCGTCGAGATGTGCTTCTCCTGGCTCGTGGAGGCGGCGAAGTTCTGCGTGTTCGTCGTCAGGTTGAAGCTCGACGACGCATTGAAGTTGTCGCGCGCCGCATAGCCGCTGTTGGCGACGGCGTTCGGGAGCAGGCTGAAGTGGGCGAGATCGAGCTCGCCGAGTCGCAGCGACTGCTCCGCGATCTCGACCCGGTGATCGAGGTTGTATTTGAGCGCACGGGCCATCGCCTCGTAGAGGTCGACCTTGCTCGCGAGCGGCTCCTGGTCCGCGGTGACCTGCTGCTGGTTGCGCCAGGCGGCGGTGTTGAGCGCCTCCTCCGTCAAGGGATCGGGACGGATCATGCATCCGGCGGTCAGGAACGCGGCCGTGCCGAGCAGCAGTGTGCGGTGCAATCGCGGAAACATGGTCGCCTGTCGGTGCTTGCGGCTGTCTGGGACGCAAAGGACGCAACAAGCGCTGGAAGCCGGCGGGTGGCCGGGAACCAACGGCGGAGCCGTGCCGACGGCCGGAGAACGTCCGGTGAGCCGTGGCGACCGGCGAGGAGGATGCGATCGGTGACGCCACACAATTCTACCACAGATTGTGCGACGTGCCACACTCAGTTGTGGAAAATCAACACACACCCGACTCCCGACGTGACCTGACATCGAGAATCAGTCGGGCGGGAACCCACTCTTGGTCTTCCCGGGTCGAAATCGCAACGGGGTGTCGAGAAACAAATCTTCTCCTGCCGCCCCGTAATCCTTCCGGATGGCTTCTTGCAATACATGACGAATCTGCCCTCTCGCCGGCGGCGCACGACAGGCGGCGAGAATTTGCGTCGCATTCGAGTGCCGCTGCGGCGGAGGGCGGCACGGCGGTCCGCGCCGCGCAGCCGCGGCGTCTGTATGTGGCAAAAATGCAATAATCTCCGACTTTGTTATAAACGTCCGTGGGTTGCAGTGTAACGGCCGTTCAGCGATAGTGGCTCCGATGCGGCGGAAGGGGTTCGAGCGCGTGGCTCGCGCCCCACTCGTGGGCAATCGGACCGCGTGTGCCGCGTGCCGGGTAGGCGCACCGGCAGCCGTGCTCCCGAGCCCAGGGCACGCGAGTGGGCGGGGCGGGGGGCCAAGGGAGGCCGCGACCGACGGTGCGCCGCGGCAGCGGCGGCGGGCGCAGTCACCCGAGACGTGGCGCAGGGGCCCGGCTGGAGGCCGTGCCGGACAATCGAAATTGGGCTGCGTTCCGGGATGGACAACTCACCGATCGCGACGACCGACGACAGGATCGCCGCCGGCGATCCTGATCCGGCGCTGCGCATGTACGCCACGCCGGCCGTGGCTCGGCTCGTGCCGCAATCCGGGGTGCAGATCCTGGACCTCGAGCTGCCGACTGCGGGGCTGGCACAGGAGCTGCGCTCCTTCACCGAGCACCGCTATACAGCCGACGGCGCCGTGCGCACGGTGCTCATGCCCATCGGTCGCGTCGGCAGCGGCGACATCGTCTGGCACCCGGTCTCCCACCGCGCCCTGGCGCCGGGCGAGATCCTGTCGGTGACGGGGGTGGCCGCCCTCCAAGGCTACCTGGGCCGCTGGCTGCCGCTGCCTTATTTCCGCTACCTCGGTCGCGACGCCGACGGTGCGGAGATGTTCGACGCCGGTCCCGAGAACTGGGCGAGGGTGTTCGTCGCGGCAACGCCGGACGAGATCCGCAATGCCGGCAGCCTGCGGCTCGCCATCGCCTTCGACACGCGCCTCGGGCCGTCCGACCGCAGCGGAGAGCGGCGCTACCTCGCGCCCACCGCCGACGACGCCATCCTCGGCGCGTCGTTCAAGCTCGCCTCCTCGTCGCGGGATCTGTCTCTGTTCGCCGGCCGGCCGTGGATCGACGCCTGGCTGCGCCACACCTTCGCCGGGCAGCGGGACGGCGGCGCGGCGCGGCCATTCGCGCTCGAGCACCTCGCCCGCTATCTCGTGCTGGTCGACGTGCTCGCGCGCCTCGCGCCGATGCCGGAGATCCGCCTCGTCGATACCTTGAGCCGGCGCTGGGCGGTGCCGGCGACCGCGACCGATCTCGTGCTCGACATCGGCGCCGAGGACACCGCGGCGGTCGTCGTCGACCACCACGGCGCCGGAGACGCGGCGGGGCCGACGTTCTCGGATGCCACGCCGCTCGAGCTGCGCGACCTGACCGATCCCGTGGTCCGGCACGCCGGACCGCTGCCGACGCGGGTCGAGTTCGCCCCGCAGCCGTTCGGCGAGGCCGGCCTGTCGCGGCTGAGCGGCCGCCCCGACGCGTTCGCCTGGCCCAGTCTGGTCCGCATCGGCCACGAGGCGGCGGCGCTGTCGCTGCGCGCCTCCGCCACGCCGGGCGTCACCGGGCAGTCGGCGCTGACCGCGCTGCTCGAGCATCGGGCGCCCGCCGACGAGGCGTGGCGCTACGGCCGCGACGGTGGCGATGGCGGTGCCTTCGGTCCGGTCGTCGCCGGCGTCCTCCTGGCCCATCTCGCCGAGGACGGCACGCGGCTGAGCGACAGCGGTGCCGCCAAAGCGCCGGCCGTCCGGCCGCGGTTCGCTCCTTCGTCGCTGCTGATGCTGTTTCTGGCCGAGATGCTGCTGCAAGCGGTTTCGGCCGTCAACGCGGTCGGGCAGCCTCAGGCCGCCGGCCGGCCGGCCGGTACGCGCCGGCTGAAGCGGGTCGTGGTCACCGTACCCGGCGCGATGGCCCCGCTCGAGCGGCAGCGCATTCTCGGAAGTCTCGACGCCGCCGTCGATCTCGTCTGGCAGGCGCAGGGCTGGGACTCGGCGCAGGAGCTCGGCGCGCCGCCGCGACCGGAGACCGGGCTCGTTCCGGGCACGGATGTCGCGGCCCAGATGTTCGCGGTGCGGCGCGAGATCGCGCTGCGCTACGGCAATGAGGCGCGCCCGTTCGTCGCCGCGTTGTCGCGCGCCGCGGCGCCGGCGCCCGGCCTGCGCGTCGTGAGCGTCGAGCTCGGCGGCGCATCGTCCGGTGCGGTGATCGCCGACTACGCGCTCTCTGCCGATGGTTCCCTGGCACCCGTGCAGGCGGTGGCCGACCGCTGGGCCGGCGGTGTCGAGGCCGTCATCGAGGCCGTCGCGTCGGCATTCGTGACGCCTGCCATCGCCGCCGCTCTCGAACGCGGCGGCATGAGGGCGCCCGAGCTGTTCCTGTCGCGCGCGCTCGACGGCACCACGGCCCGGCCGAGCATCGAGCGCAACCTGGCGCGCCGTCTCTCGTCGAAAATCATACGTCCGGCGGCGGCGGCGCTGGTGCGCATCGCGCGCGAGCTGCCCCCAGGCCTGGCCAGCGGCCGGCGCTCCTATGCGCTGGCGCTGCTCGTGGCGCGCGGCGGCGGCCGGATGCAGCCGCAGGCGCGCGAGTTCGACGAGCTGGCGAAGCGGGCCGGGGCGGAGGG
>JAKAML010000122.1 GCA_021812845.1 Pseudomonadota bacterium | reverse complement strand
CGCGACCGGGCGCGTTGTCGCCAGACACCGTCCCCATGGCATGGCCGGTCTCCGAGCCGGCCAGCGGGTGGTGCCGGCAAGACCGGTCGTCGCTGTCCCGGATAACCGGGTCGAGCCCGGTCACGGCGCAAATGGAATCTGCGTTGGTCAGTCGCGTCGCGGCGCCGGTCCCCCTCAGGGCCGGCGCCGTTCTCGTTGCGGCGGCCCGGGCGGATCGGCCACCCGCGCGGTCAGGGCTTCCAGGCGAGGAAATTGGCGATCAAAGCGAGGCCGAGGGTCTGACTCTTCTCGGGGTGGAACTGGGTGCCGGCGATGTTGTCACGGCCGACCATGGCGGTGACCGGGCCGCCGTAGCCGGTCTCGGCGACGACCGACGCGCGGTCGGACGAAACGAGGTGGTAGGAGTGGACGAAATAGGCGTGGAGGCCGTCGGGTCCGGTCGGGATGCCGGCGAGGAGCGGGTGGGGGGTCACGACGTCGAGCGTGTTCCAGCCCATGTGCGGGATCTTGAGCGCCTTGTCCGCGGGCGCGATGGCCCGCACTTCGCCGGCGATCCAGCCGAACCCTTCGGTCACGCCGTGCTCGAGCCCGCGCTCGGCCATGAGCTGCATCCCGACGCAGATGCCGAGGAACGGCCGACCCTTGCGCCGCGCCACGTCCTCGAGCGTCTCCTGCATTCCGGGCACGGCGAGGAGACCCTGCCTGCAGTCGGCGTAGGCGCCGACGCCGGGCAGCACGACGCGGTCGGCGGCGGCGACCACGGCGGGGTCGGAGGTGACGGAGATCGCGGCGCAGGCTTCCGACTCGCGGCTCGCGCGCTCGAACGCCTTGGCGGCCGAATGGAGGTTGCCCGACCCGTAGTCGATGATCGCGACGCGCTGCATGGGACGGGGCTCAGGCCGATGTCCGACGGAACGACCGCCACGGCTGCTTCGGCTTCGACGGCGCGGCGTCGTCGGGCCTTCGGCGGTCCGGCGCGGCGCGGGGCGCCATGTCGCCGGCAGCGGCCGGGAGCGTCCCCGGCGCGGGCTGGCCGGAAGCAGCCTTCGCCGGGGCAGCGATCACCGGCTGGCGCGGCAGCCAGGTGTCGAAGAAGCGGCGCTCGCACTCGATCTTGTTGCGGCCGGCGACGGTGCCGGCGTGCGTGAAGCCGCGGCGCTCGTAAGCCCAGCGCTCGAGCTGATAGGCCTCGAAGCCGACGAAGGTGTGCACGGCCACGACGAGGACCGTGATCTCGGAGACGCCGAAACCGGCGAGATGGAGGCCGTAGCCGAGCCCGCCCGCGACCGCCGCATAGAGCGCGAGCGGCAGCCAGAGCCGGCGCGCCGCGAGCCATGCCGGCGCCCACAGCGCCGCCGGGAACGAGAAGCCGTCACGCAGGAACGCCAGCCGCTCCGCCCGGTCGAGGCGGTCCGCCACAGGTTTCGGCTCCTCGTGCACGGTGTAGACGGTCAAGTTGCGGTCGCCCCTCATCCTCCACAAGGTAATGATCATCCGGCCAGCGTTCCCTTGGTCGACGGAACCCGCGCCCCCTGGCGCGGATCGAGCTCGACGGCGGCTCGCAACGCCCGTGCCAGTCCCTTGTAGCAGGTCTCGGCGATGTGATGGTTGTTCTCGCCGTACACGTTCTCGACGTGCAGCGTGATCCCGGCGTTCTGCGCAAACGCTTGGAACCACTCACGAAAAAGCTCGGTGTCCATCTCGCCGACCTTGGGTCGCGAGAACGTCACGTTCCAGATCAGGTAGGGCCGCCCCGAGACGTCGACGGCGACGCGGGTCAGCGTCTCGTCCATGGGCAGGGCGACATCGGCGTAGCGCGTGATGCCGGCCTTGTCGCCGAGCGCCTTGGCCACAGCCTGGCCGAGCACGATGCCGGTGTCCTCGGCGGTGTGGTGGAAGTCGATGTGGAGGTCGCCCCTGGCCTCGATCGTGATGTCGATCAGGGAGTGGCGGGCGAGCTGCTCGAGCATGTGATCGAGAAAGCCGATCCCGGTCTTGACGTCGTAGGCGCCGGTCCCGTCGAGGTTCACGCTCGCGGTGATCTCGGTCTCCTTGGTCTTCCTGGCGATCCTTGCCTGTCTCGGTGCTGGCTTGGTCAAAGGCGCCCTCTCGGATGTGCGTGCCTGCCCGCGCGGTGCGGAGGGCCGGACGTTCGCGTCGTGATTTTCATCGGTCTATCAGACCCGCCGGGGGGATGCCAGCCGCCGCCGCGCGCCCGGTTTGCAGGGGCCCGACCGCCGAACGGGCTTGATTTTCCTTCCCGGCCGTCCGATCTCCGCTCGACCGGCCACCATGGATCAACGACCGATGAGCACCCCGACCGATACGGCGCCGCAAGGCTGGCACGCGACCACCATTCTCACCGTCAGGAAGGGCGGGCAGGTGGTGATCGCGGGCGACGGGCAGGTGAGCCTCGGCCAGACTGTCATCAAGTCGAACGCCAGGAAGGTGCGGCGGCTCGGCAAAGGCAACGTCATCGGCGGCTTCGCGGGCGCGACCGCCGACGCCTTCACGCTGTTCGAGCGGCTCGAGGCCAAGCTCGAGCAGTTTCCCGACCAGTTGAGCCGCGCGGCGGTCGAGCTCGCCAAGGACTGGCGCACGGACCGCTACCTGAGACGGCTCGAGGCGATGATGATCGTCGCCGACCGCGAGACCACGCTCGTTCTCACCGGCACCGGCGACGTGCTGGAGCCCGAGCACCACGTCATGGGCATCGGCTCGGGCGGCATGTACGCGCTCGCCGCCGCCCGCGCGCTGCTCGACCAGCCGCTCGACGCCGAGGCGATCGCGCGCAAGGCCATGGGCATCGCCGCCGGGATCTGCGTCTATACGAACACCAGTCTCGTCGTCGAGACGCTGGCGTCGGGCCGGTGAGCCGATGGCGATGAGCAGCGCGGCGACGGCCTGGACCTTCCTCCTCGTCGCGGGCGCGCTCGAGGTGACGGCGACGACGCTTTACCGCTACACGGAAAGCCTGTCGCGCGTCGGCCCCACGGTCGCGTTCTTCCTGGTCGGCTTCCTCAGCTTCTATTGTCTCAACCGCTCGCTCGCCGCGATCCCCATCGGCACGGCGTATGCCGTGTGGACCGGCATCGGCGCCGCCGGCACGGCGATCATCGGCATCGCCTTCCACCACGAGCCCGCGACCACGCTGCGGCTCGTCCTGCTCACGCTGCTGATCGGCTCGATCGTCGGCCTGAAGCTCGTGTCGGCCGACTGAGCGCCGATCAGAACTTGAACGTCTTCCGGCCGTAGTGCGGGCAGGTCGTGAACGAGATGTCCGGCTTCTGCACGTCGATCTCGATCACCTCGCCCTGGATGCGCGATGTCGGCTCTCCGAAAACGATGCTGAGTTTGCCATCGTCGACGGAAACTGTAGTGTACTTCTGTTCATTCTGGTCATCAATAAAGCGCCTGCTAACATTAGCTACGGTCGCACGAGGAGCATTGACGTCGGTCCAGGGCCGGAAACTCAGTGGCGTAAGTTTGCCACGACTTCCATTGGCCTCGATCATAATTTCCGTCGATCCACTGCGGAGCCACCAAACTCCTCCCGTTGAGCCTGCAATTATTTCGAAAGCCTTTTACCCGCCTGCGATCCAGAAGCTGAGAAAACTTGATCCACTTTTTCCAACCGGATGAGCCTTCATCCTCCAGATGCCGAACTCGTAGACGACGCCTGGAAGTCCGAAGTCCCCATCGGCCGGCACAACGGTCCCACCCTGACTGGATCCAGATGGTTCCGCGGCCTGCGCCGGAGCGGGCCTGTATGCCTCAACGGGAGGGGATGATGGCCGGTCCGGTGCGGTGGCAACCGAAACGCCGCTCTTCAAGAGTGCCTTGAGCCGCTCGAGCCCGGCCGCCTCGTTCGTCGTGAGGTCGATCGTCTGCAGCCGCCGCAACCGGAGCGGAACGTCGCAGCTCGAGATCAGGATCGGCACCACCGTCTTCCTGTGATCGAGCGCATAGGCCACCTCGTCGAGGACGTTCTCGCTGTCCACTGCGGCCGGGCTCAGGCAGACGATGAAGCCCGGATGCGATTTCAACGCCGCCTCGATCTCGCGGTCCCACCGGGCGCCGGGAGGGATGTCGAGTTGGTCGATCCAGACGCTGATCTCGGCCTTCCTGAGCTCCTGCGCCAGCCGGAGCGTCCTCGCGCTATCGGCGCGGGCGTAGCTGATGAACGTCTTGATCACTGGAATTCCGGCCCGTACCGTCCTAAATCCAACCCTGCTTCGGTACGCCTTGTGCCCTGGCCGCGCAAGCACGTTGCGAGGTAGAGGGCGGCGTCCCGCCATCACTCGTTGCTCGCGCTGCACCCTGCGTTGGAACCCCCGATCCGATGACCAATTTCTCTCCCCGCGAGATCGTCTCCGAGCTCGATCGCTACATCGTCGGCCAGCACGACGCCAAGCGCGCGGTCGCCATCGCGCTCAGGAACCGCTGGCGGCGGCAGCAGCTCGAGGGCGACCTGAAGGACGAGGTGCTGCCGAAGAACATCCTGATGATCGGCCCGACTGGCGTCGGCAAGACCGAGATCGCGCGGCGGCTGGCAAGACTCGCCGGCGCGCCGTTCCTCAAGCTCGAGGCGACGAAGTTCACCGAGGTCGGCTACGTCGGCCGCGACGTCGACAGCATCATCCGCGATCTGGTCGAGGTCGGCATCGGGCTCGTGCGCCAGACGAAGCGGCGCGAGGTGAAGGCCAAGGCCGAGAAGGGCGCGGAGGAGCGGGTGCTCGACGCTCTGGTCGGGACTACGGCCGCGCCGTCGACGCGCGAGAGCTTCCGGAAGCGGCTGCGCGCGGGCGAATTGAACGACAAGGAGATCGAGGTCCAGGTCTCGGACCCGACCGGCGGACTGCCGATGTTCGAGATGCCGGGCGGCCCCGGAGGCATGGGCGGCATGGGCGCGATCAACATCGGCGAGATGCTCGGCAAGGCGTTCGGCGGCCGCATGAAGCCGCGCCGCGTCACGGTCAAGGACAGCTACGAGATCCTGATCGCGGAGGAGAGCGACAAGCTGATCGACAGCGACCAGATCGCGACCGAGGCGGTGAAGGCGGTCGAGAACAACGGCATCGTGTTCCTCGACGAGATCGACAAGATCTGCTCGCGCTCCGACAGCGGCCGCGTCGGCGCCGACGTCTCGCGCGAGGGCGTGCAGCGCGATCTGTTGCCGCTGATCGAGGGCACGACGGTGGCCACCAAGTACGGGCCGGTGAAGACCGACCACGTCCTCTTCATCGCGTCGGGAGCGTTCCACGTGGCGAAGCCCTCGGACCTGCTGCCGGAGCTGCAGGGCCGGCTGCCGATCCGGGTCGAGCTCAAGGCGCTGACGCGCGAGGACTTCCGCCGTATCCTGACCGAGCCGGAGGCGAGCCTCATCAAGCAGTACGTGGCGCTGATGGCCACGGAGGGCG
>JAKAML010000121.1 GCA_021812845.1 Pseudomonadota bacterium | reverse complement strand
GTCGAGCACCAGCACGAACGGAGGCTCGCCCCTCTCGTTGAGGTAGACGACCTCGTCGGCGCCGAGCGTCTCGTTGTAGTGCTGCCATTCGCGGTCGTAGAGCTCGCGCCGCGTGGTCTTGTGGTAGAGGAACGGGTCGTCGCTCGCGAGCCGTGTCGGGCTCAGGACGTAGCGCATCCTTGCGTCCGGCGGCTGCGGCGGCTGGTCGACCGCGGTGATGCGCACCTGACCCTTCTCGTCGAGCAGGAGCCGCACCCGGAGCCGCTGCGAGCCGCGCCCGGCGAGCGCGTCGTGGAGCGCCGTCTCGACCTCGGCGCGGTTGAACGCGAAGCGGAAATACTGCGCCGAGGCGGCGAGCCGGCGCATGTGGCGGTCGATCAGCCAGATGCCCTTGCCCGGCTCGTGCAGCATGGTCTCGATGAGCTCGAAGGGCTTCGGCGGATCAGTCAGGAACTTCATCTTGAGCAGGCACTCGTCGTACTCCTTGGCGCCCTCGCTGTCGTAGACCACGCCCGAGCCGATGCCCATCTCGCCCGAGCCGTCGCGGAACACGACCGGCGTGCGGATGGCGACGTTGAACAGCGCCGACCCGCCGGGCGCGATATGGCCGATGGCGCCGCAGTAGACGCCGCGCGGCTCGGTCTCGTAGCCGGCGATCAGCTCCATGGCGCGGATCTTCGGCGCCCCGATCACCGAGCCCGGCGGGAAGATCGCCTCGATGAGCCGCCCGAGGCCGACACCCGGCAGCAGCGTCGCGCGCACCCCCGACGTCATCTGGTGCAGCGTGCGGAACGTCTCGACCGTGTACAGGTCGGTCACCTCGACGCTGCCGATCTCGGAGATGCGGCCGATGTCGTTGCGCATCAGGTCGACGATCATCAGGTTCTCGGCGCGCTGCTTGACGTCGGTCGCGAGCACGCGGCGGGCCTCGGCATCGGCCTCGGTCGTGCCGCCGCGCGACGACGTGCCCTTCATCGGCCGCGTCTCGATCACCCGTCCGTGCCGCTCCATGAACAGCTCGGGCGAGGCGGACAGCACCGTCACCTCGCCGGTATCGACGATGCCGGCATAGGCGACACGCTGGCGCTGGCGCAGGTCGCGGTAGAAGGCGAGCGGCGATCCGGTCAGCCTGAAGCGGGCCTTGAACGTCAGGTTCAACTGGTAGATGTCGCCGGAACGGATCTTCTCCTGCACCTCGGCGAAGCGCCGCTCGTACTCCTCGCGCGTCCAGGCGCGGGTGACGTCGGTGAACTGGTAGGACGCCGACAGGGTGTTCGTGGCGAGCCACGCCTCGACCTCGGCGCCGGTCATGACGCGCGGACCGCGGTAGAGGCCGAACCACAGGAAGGGCACGCTCCTCGCGGCCGGCAGCAGGGGGGCGAGACGCGGCTCGAGCACGTAGCCGAGCTCGTAGGAGAAGAACCCCGCCGCGTGGAGCCCCGCCGCGATCCCCGCCTCGAGCCGCGCGATGGCGTCAGCGACCTCGGCCGGCTCGCGCGCGACGACGATCTCGACGGGATCCGAGAACATCAGCGAGCGCGCGTTCGAGCCCGAGCTGTTGTCGAGCAGCACGAATGCCTCGGCAAGCCCTCCGGAAGCGGGCTCCCTCTCGCCCGCCGAAGGGCGCGTGCCGATCTCGGGGTCTGCGGTCGTCATTTCCGAATGTACCCCGAGAGCCGGTAGAAGGCGACCGCGCGCCGCGACGATCTCCCCGTCGGGATCTGACGCACGCCGAGCGGATCGCGGTCCTCGAATTGCGCCAGCACCGGCTCCGAGTTGCGGTCGAGCGTGACGTAGAGCACGGGATCGCCGACCGCCGCGGTATGGGGCCGCGTCAGCTCGTAGTGATCCGTCGGCCGCCCGCCCGGAAACCAGGTGACGACGCGCGTCGGCTCGTCTCGCATGTAGTAAAGGAGCTCGGCTGTGATCGAGCGGTCGTCGGTCAGCACCGCCGCGTAGGGGCGGCCGGAGGCCCGCGCGGCGGCGATCTCGCGCCGCGTCGCCTCCGCCATCTCGCGCCAGCCGAGCGTCCGCGCGAAGGGATCGGAGCCGACCGGCGGCACGAGGCGGCCGGCGTAGGCCGTCGCGATGCCGAGCGCGGCGACGAGCGTCAGGTGGATCGCGAACGACGCCTTGAGCCAGGACCACGAAACGTCGCGGACGAGCGTCGCCGTGACCAGCACGGTCGCCGCGACATACGACACCGCCGCCCAGTTCGGATGCGCCCGCGAGACGAACGCCTGCAGGGTGATGAGGACCAGCACCGGCAGCGAGAACGCGAGCAGCAGCCGGTCGGCCGGCGGCAGGCCCTGCTTGTAGGCGCGCCAGGTGATGGCGATCAGCGCGGCCAGCATCACCGGCCCGAACACGCCGAACTGGCTCGCGAAGAACTCGAGCGCCTTCAGCGGATTGAGCAGCGAGCCGTGCCACTTGGCGTTGTCCGCGGTGTGGGCGAATGTCGCGAAGCTGTGGCGCGCGTTCCAGGAGAGGTTGGGGACGATCAGCAGGGCGCCGAGCCCGATGCCCGCCCACAGCCGGCCGTCGCGCAGCAGGCCGCGCCGCTCGGGCGTCGCGGCGAGATAGACGCCGAGACACAGCAGGAACCACGCCATCGCGTATTTGGCATTGAGCCCGAAACCGAGGGCCAGGCCGAGCAGCGCCGCCGGCCACGACGCCCGCGTCTCGATGAGACCGACGAGGGCGACGAGCGCCACCGCCCAGGCGAAGAGCAGCGGCACGTCGGTCGAGATGATGCCTGCCGACAGCGACACCCCGGGCAGCGTCGCGAACGCGAGCCCGGCCAGCGCCGCGGTCCGCCGGTCGTAGAGCCAGCGCGCCAGCACGGCCACGGCGCCCGCCGTCAGCGTGTGGACGATCGGCGACGGCAGCCTGACGCAGAACTCGCCCATGCCGCACTGGTCGGTGGCGAGGCGGATCAGCCACGCAACCATCGGCGGCTTGGAGTAGTAGCCGAGCGCCGGCTCCAGGCTCCACGACCAGTACTGCGCCTCGTCGAAGAACAGGTCCGTAGCGTTGGCGCGGAGGGCCACGACGCGGACCGCCAGCAGTAGCGCGAGCCCCCCGGCGAGCAGCCACCCCCACCGCGGATCCGCGCTCCGCCAGCCTTCGCTCTCGCCCATAGTCGCCTCCGCGCCGGGACGCGGGCGGATGCCTCCACAATCCTTCTGGCCGCCGGACATTTACAAGGTTGAGGTGGTCTCGGGAAGACTGGTACTCTCGCCCCGGCGCCGGGATCGCGGCGCCCCTGCCTCGGAGCGCCTCGTGACGGCACCCTCCGCGGCATCGCCACCGGAACCGGAACCATGCGATTGACCGTCGTCATCCCGGCCTTGAACGAGGCCGGCAACATCGGCCATCTGGTCGAGGAGACCTATGCCGTGGTGCCGTCCGCCATGCTGGCGGAGGTCGTGGTGGTCGACGACGCGAGCGAGGACGCGACCGGCGCCGAGGTCAAGGCGCTGATCGCGAGCGGCGCCTATCCGGGGCTCCGCTATCTCCGGCACGGCGAGCGCAGCGGCCAGAGCGCCGCACTCCGGACCGGCATCCTGGCCGCCACCAGCGCCGTCATCGCGACCATGGACGGCGACGGCCAGAACGATCCGCGCGACATTCCCCGCCTCGCCGAGAAGCTCGCGCCCCCCGGCACGCGCGGCCCCGCTCTGGTCAACGGCTGGCGCACCGAGCGGCGCGACACCGGCTCCAAGAAGTGGGCGTCGAAGGCCGCCAACTGGATCCGCGACAGCGTCCTGAAGGACGACTGTCCCGACACCGGCTGCGGCATCAAGGTCTACTGGCGCGAGGCATTCCTCAGGCTGCCGTTCTTTACGAGCGTGCATCGCTACCTGCCGGCCATGTTCCAGAGCTACGGCCACGAGGTCGCCTACGTGCCGGTCAACGACCGCCCGCGGCTGGCCGGCAAGTCCAAGTACAACAACCTGAGCCGGGCGCTGATCGGCCTCTACGACCTCGTCGGCGTGAGCTGGCTGAGACGCCGGACCAAGGTTCCGCCGATCGCCGAGGCGGTACCCGAGGGCCACCATGTGGCCGATTTGTCGAGCCGGCTCAAGCCGCGGGGCCCCGACGGACCCCGCGGATCGGGCACGCGCTCGAGCGGTGGTGACCGTTGACGAAGGGACCGGTGACCAGTCGCACACAAATCGAAGCAGCGCCGCGATCCGGTACGATCTTGGCGCGGCATGAAGGCCACGAGAAGCAACATGGACTTCGTGTGGCGTTCAACGCGCCTTGGTCGACGCCACATGCGCCAAACCACAGGTCAACTGAGGCGCCGTCAAACGAGAGCGCGTGACGCGGCGGCCACGATAGGCTATGGGCGCGGCCACGGCCACGGAGCGCCCCCTCTGCACCGGCTCCGGCCTGTCGGGTGGACCGCTCGCGTAGCGGCCCGGCGCGGCAGGTGCCGCCGGTCCGCCATCAGAACGAGGATGCATGGGCTTCTTGTCGGACTATGGCGCCAAGCTCGCCGAATGGTGGAGCGGCATGTCGGGCCGCGATCTGGTCTGGCTCGGCATCGGGCTCGTCGGCCAGTCGATGTTCGTCATGCGCTGGTTCATCCAGTGGCTGGCCAGCGAGCGCGAGAAGCGGCTCGTCGTGCCGGACATGTTCTGGTACACGAGCCTGGTCGGCGGCCTGATGGTGCTCGCATACGGGCTCTACAAGCCCGATCCCGTGATCGTGCTCGGCCAGTTCGGGGTCTTCATCTACGCCCGCAACGTCTATTTCCTGTGGCGTCAGAAAGCGGCGTCCGGCGCCGATCACGCCCGCTCGCCCGACTGAGTCTCCGCGTAACGATCGACCCGGCCCGCTTCGTAAGTACGACGTGTCGTAAGCACGAGACGGGCCGTGGGCATCCGCGCCTCGAGGTTCCGCCCTGCCGCCGTCGAGACTTTTCCAGCGTCCGAAAGTGAGCCGCCATGCCAGTCACCCGCTCCGCCACCGTCGCGGTCCTCGCGCTCCTGCTCGCCGTGGTCGCGCCCGTCGCCCCGGCCCAGGCCATGGGCGAGCTCGTCGTCCGCGAGAGCAGGCTCGGCGTCAAGGAAACCATCGATGCACTGGCGAAGGCACTCGACGCCAAAGGCATCACGGTCGTCGCCCGCGTCGACCACGCCGCCGCCGCCAAGGCCGCCGGCCTCGAGCTCCAGCCGACCGAGGTGCTGATCTTCGGCAACCCGAAGCTCGGCACACCGCTGATGCAGTCGAACCCCGAGATTGCCATCGACCTGCCGCTGAAGGCCGTGGCCTGGCAGTCCGCCGATGGCAAGGTCTTGTTCGGCTATACCGCGCCCGACAGGCTGAAGGCCCGCCATGGGATCAAGGACCGGGACGAGGTGTTCAAGGCCATGGCCGCCGCGCTGCTCGCGTTCTCGGAGGCGGCGACGGGCGCCGCGCCG
>JAKAML010000120.1 GCA_021812845.1 Pseudomonadota bacterium | reverse complement strand
GATGGCGACGCGGGTGGGTGACGGCGGCGGTCGTCAGCATGCCCTTGATGACGGCTCGTGCGCAGTCATCCCAGTGACGCTCGTCGCAGGAAGACATCTCGCGCACGACCGGCGACGAGCGACCGATGTTCTCGATTTGGATGGAGCGGTTCGGGGTGTGAACCTGGATCGCACCGAACCCGGCGCTTCCGGATGAGGCCTGGTCCGACATCACGCCGAACGGATCGAGGACCACGACGCGCTGGCTGAGCCACTCAGTGCGATGACCTGCGGTGACGGTGACAAGCTCGCCCTTGGGGTCGATGACCAGCATCGAGCCGTCGTGGGTCGAAACCGGCGGGTTCACGGCCGGGCGTGCCTTGCCGGCGCGGTTCGGCACGCCGGTCAGCAGGTCACGTCTGTGCTTGGTGGGCGGGGGCATAAGTGCCGCTCCTGTGCTGCTGCTTTGCTGGATCGAAGCCCTGACAGGATGCCGGTCGATTCGGGGTGCGGTCCAACCGGTGCAAACGCGCTCCATTACGCATCGTTGCGATGGCGACGCGGGTGGTGGCTCCCGCCGCCGAGCGGGGGACACGGGAAGGGCCTCGGATGCCGTTCCGTCTCATCGCTCCCCGGGACACGTCGACGTTGGTGCTATCCCATCTCCAGCCTTGGCCATGGGCTTATCGCAGCGCGGTCCGGTCGCGCGGGCGCTCCGTCAAGCGAGCCCAAACAGAAGATCGCTGCCCCGGCGGGGCGCCGGAGCGATCTAACCGTTCGTTTCGCTTGGACGGCCGGACGAGCGGCGCCGCGATTGAGGGTGCCCATGGGCCGGAGATGGTTCCGGCCCCAACGAGAACCCGAGGAGACAAAAAGATGAGACAGAAGACCGAAGCCAAGAACCGCCCGCTCTATCGCGTGAGCTTCGCCAGGAAGACCGGCGTCGACGACAAGGGCAACGACACCCTGGGGGCCGCGCGCGAGATCGGTTCGGTATGGCCCCGCCGCGACAACAACGGCGCAATTTTGCGGCTCGATCACATTCCGGTGGAACTGACGCAGCACCAGGGCGTGATCTTCCTGTTCCCGGCCGACAGCGCCAACGAAAGCCGAGGCTTCTGATGCTGCCGGTCGTATTGCAACACGCGTGGGCGCCCCGCTCGGTCTTCGGACCGGGCGGCCGCATCTCGCCGCTGAGGGAGCCGTTCGAGTTCTATCCGACACCACCCGAGGCGACACGCGCGCTGCTGTCGGTCGAACGCTTCGACGGCGGCGTCTGGGAGCCGGCCTGCGGCCAGGGGCACATTGCCAAGGTGCTGGAGGCCGAAGGCTACGACGTCGTGGCGACCGATCTCGTCGATCACGGCTACGGCCGGCCGGGCGTCGACTTCCTCGAGCAGCGGCTGGCCCGTAGTCGGCACATCGTGACCAACCCGCCATACGGCCGGGGTCTGGCCGATGCGTTCGTGCGGAAGGCGCTCGCGTTCACCGCACACACCGGCGGGCGGGTGGCGATGCTGCTCAATATCCAGAGCCTCTGCCATCCCGACCGCCACGCGAGCTTTGTGCGACGGCCGCCGTCGGTGATCTACGCCCTCGACCAGTGCCACTGCCTGCCCGGCGGCGACGCCCGGCGCGCGACGCGGCGCACCTTCGAGCACCGCTACGTGTGGTGCCTGTGGGAAACCGAGAGGGTGACCGTGACGGCGACGCGGCTCGCGTGGCTGTCGACCGCGGCGTTCACCGACGTCGCCATCGCCAAACGCAACGCTCAACTCAAGAAAGGAAACCTGAAATGACCGACACCGATCTCAACACCTACCGCGTGCTCATCCGTGCGCTCGACGAGCGACTGCGCGTCGCCGCCCACGGCACACGTCTCGCGCTCGACGACCTCGATCACGGCAGCCGCAACCGCGCCATCGGCGCTCTGCTGCCGGTCGAGGCCGATATCACGGTGGTCGCCTCGATCCTGGCGACTCTGCTCACCCTGCACCGGTCCCGCCATGTCGGCGAAGGCGGTGCAAGATGAGCCTTCGAACGACCTACGATCTCGTCTGTCCGCGCTGTGCCGACGATCGACGTCTTATCGTGGAGATCAGCACTCTAGCGCACCTCTCCGCCGAGGGGACTGAACCATTCGGCGACCAGTATTGGGGACCGTCCTCCGTCTGCCGGTGCCCTCAATGCGACTATCACGCGACGATTGCCAGCTTCGCTGCAGCCGACCCGCAGCACGAAGGCGACGACGAGACCCGACTTGAAGTGGACGACCAACAGATCGATATCGTTGGCCAGCCAAATTGCAACGACGACCGCGCCCGCCGTGCGGCGCACGCGTTGCGTGCGTACCGCGACTATACGGGCGATCGGCCAGTGTCGCCCGATGAGAATGTCGTCGATCTCCTCACCGACCTCCGGCACCTCTGCGACCGGCGCGATCTCGATCTCGGCAACTGCGATCGCATCGCGCACACCGCCTACCTCGCCGAGCTGGCCGAGGCGAAAGGCGGTGGCCGATGATCGTCCTGCCGCCACAACGATCCTACCGGCGTCCGCGCCGGTGGGACACGTTCGAGATGTTATTCGATCCCATTCCCCGCGACGACGGCTCGCTGCTGCGCGACGTCGACGACTTCGGCCGCTCGTCCAAGGGCTCGCGCTACTGGTGGACGGTGGTCGAGGGCGACAGCGGCGGGCTCTACGTCGTCGCCGGTATCCATGTTGTCAATCGGGTCGGCTTTCTGCTGTGCCGCAACCTGTGGGGCGGCGGCTGGGCCGATCATCCCGAGTACCGCTACCTCTGAGCGCACTGTCCATCCTGTCCGTCCGGGCGGTCCGCCCGATGAGCCCCCTCCTCGCGGTGAGGGGCGTCATCGGGACGGACCCGCCAACAGAAAGGACAGACCCATGGGATTGGACATGTACGCGTTCACCACCACCACGCCGCCGGCAACGGCGGTCGACTTCAAGCCCGGCGAGGTTGCCGAGCTGCACTACTGGCGCAAGCATCCGGACCTGCACGGCTGGATGCGGGCGCTCTATTTCGACAAAGGCGGCGCCGAGCGCGTGTTCAATTGCGCGCCCGTCGTGCTGGATGTCGACGACCTCGACCGCCTCGAGGCCGATGTTCGCGGGGGGCGCCTGCCGCAGACGAGCGGGTTCTTCTTCGGTCGCTCCGACGGCACCGAAATCGAGGACGACCTCGCCTTCATTGCCAAGGCGCGCCAGGCGATCGGCCAGGGCCTCACCGTGCTCTACGACAGCTGGTGGTGAGGTTCTCTGTGCGCCGTCGCGGCCGTTCGGAATGTCCCGTGCGACTGCGGCGGCGCGCTTTGTGCGTGGTGCCTGGGACCACGGCATGGAGGTCGATGGCGGGGTGGAATGTTTGGGGCGGGGTCAGGGCGATCGCCCCTCGGTCTCGCTGTCGTGGGAGGTTGGAACCGGAGCAGCACCAGCCATGTCGATGGCGCTTATCGCGGCCGGCGCCCTGGTCAACACCTGCGAAACACGGCTCGCCTAAGCGCGTGCCGCGCCAAGTCTCGCAACCGCGTTTCGGTGCATTGACTGCGGGCTCTTCCCGTCCGCGATGGTTTGCGCGCATCGGCTGGAGCTGGTCCGGCCCAACACGACAACAAAGGAGATCCCTCATGACGATGCCCCTCACCCGCACCCCGCAAGTCCCCGCCCTCAAGACCTACCATGTCAACCTGTGGCCGCTCGAAGGCATGGAGGTGACGCTGAAGGCGCCGAGCCGCGGCGATGCCCGGCGCATCGCGGCCCGCTCCTTCGGCGGCGACGACATCACCGAGTGGTTCGCCGACGACGACTACTGGACGATCGACGAGCTGATCGGGGCGGCGTAAGCCGTCCCCTTCGCCGCGATGCGCCGTTGCGGCGGGGCCGAGGGGCAGCGCCCGAGCGCTCCGGATGCCGCCGCGGATGGCGTGGGCCTCCTGGCCCGCCTGGTCCGCGAAGCATGCGCTCGCCGGTGAGGCGCTAAGGCGATGCCGAGCCTCTGGCTCCATCGCCGCGCGCGGCCGCCCCCGACGCGGTGGGGTCGTCCAGGCCGCTTGTCGCGGCGCCGAGCGGTCGGGTGCCGGTCGAGGACGCGGTCCCGGCAGGTTCCCGTCTCTAGGACAGTGGTCCTTATCGGATTGCCGATCGGATCACTCCCGCCAGCCTGTTCGACGCTATCGCGCCGCCGGCCGGACGGGCCTCAAGGCCCTCTGTCAATCGCTTCGAAGCAGAAGCGCGCCCATCGCCGGCCGAGCCGGCGGGCGCGCTAACCGCTCCGTTCGATATGACAGCCGGCCCGATGCCGTCGCGATCACGCGGGCCGAACGGCGGGAATGGACCCGCCACCAACCCTCAAAGGAGAACATTATGTCCTATATCCGTGAAGCCCGTCGGTCCCACAAGCGCCTCGCCCGGCAGATGATGAAACCGCTCGACACCTTCTACAAGACGCCGATGTCCGACGAGGTCCGCGTCGAGAGCGCCCTCTACGCGCTGCGCTGGTTCTGCGAGGCCAGCGACATCGACTTCGACACCTGTCTCACCATGGCGAGCGAATGCTTCGAGGACAACAAGCGGGTCTACGAGGCCGAGGACGCCATCCGCGACGAGGTCATCCTGGAGCGATACATCTAGGCGCTCCCCCTCCAGCCGGACCGCCGCGTCCGGCTTTCTTCTGCTCAGGCCTCGCGATGATGACCGCCCTTCGGTGATGACGACCGGCTCCACGCCCGCTATCGCCCAGGCGGGCGGGCGGTCGCCGGTGCGTCCAGGCTCGGGGCGATGACGGTGCAAGATCCGATGCGTCAGGATTGCGTGGGACCGCCTCGTGCTGCACCGACGGAGACAGCGCGCACGATGTTTGCGCGGGGTTCCTCGGGGATTGGAATTGGCCGTCTATTGTTATGTCATTTGCGTTTTGTTTCGCTATTCCGAAACGGTGTTAATCGGAAAATGGTTTTAATTGCAGGTGCGATTTGGTATTCGTCGATTGCGGGCGGGAATAGGTAGCCAGATATGTTTTTCGTATCCGAAAAACAGGGGGGCCTCGTCCCGCCCCCCTCTTGAACCGCAGAGCGGTTCAATTCACCCCAGGGTGGGGCGCCAAGGGCTCGAGCCCGGGCGCCCGGCCGATCCGGTGCCGGCCGATCCGGTAGCCGTGTGCCGCGCGGTGGCGCGATGAATCGCGGACGGGTGGATCGAGGGAACGCGTGGGATCGAGTAGGACGGGTATTACTGAGTAGAGCGACGTGGATCATGGCAAGGCCGAGGAAAGCGAGCACGGAGAGGCGACAGCGCAAGATCATCCTGTGGGTGAGCGACCGCGAGCATGCCCGCTACCTGATCAATGCGGCCAAGGCCAACCGCACCGGTCCCGATTACGCCCGCGCCCTTCTCTGCGGCGAGGCGGCCGGCAATGATAATCGCTCGGTGGTGTCG
>JAKAML010000119.1 GCA_021812845.1 Pseudomonadota bacterium | reverse complement strand
CACCTCATGTACAAGAAGGCCAAGGAGAAGGGCCTCAGGATCGACCGCGCCGACCTCGTCGCTCAGGGCCGCGACGTCGAGCTCTATCAGGGCGTCGTCGAATGGTTCGACGAGATCGAGGACTACGTGAGGATCCGCGCCGAGAGCCATGGCATCGCGATCAAGCACTACCTCGTGTCGTCAGGTTTGACGGAGATCGTCGAGGGCACCTCGATCTATCCGCGCTTCGCCAACGTGTTCGCGTCCGAATACTGGTTCGACGCCTACGACCTGCCGTTTCCGAAGCGGGTCATCACGGACACGGGCAAGACGCAGTACCTGTTCCGCATCAACAAGGGCATCGAGGACCTGGGCCAGAGCATCAACCACCACATGCCCGAGGCGGAGCGGCCGATCCCGTTCCCGAACATGATCTACTTCGGCGACGGCGATACCGACGTGCCGTCGATGGCCCTGATGCGGAAGAACGGGGGCCATGCCGTCGCCGTCCACCCGCCGGGGAAGTCGCGCGCGAAGTGCGTCGATCTGTTCAAGGCCGGCCGCTGCGATTTCTTCGCCCCTGCCGACTACCGCCGCGGGTCGGACCTGTTCAAGCGCACTTGCCTCCTCATCGACCGCATCCTCGCGGACATCCGGGTGCAGGAGGAGATGTGGAAGGTCGGCCGCGGGCTCTGACCGCGGCGCCGTGAGGCTCCGTCCCCTGATCGAGCGGCGGTCCGCCGACGGACCGGGTCACGGCCGGGCGAGCCGCTCGAGGCTCGGGATCTCGACGTGACGTCCCTCGAAGCGGGCGAGGCCCTGCTCCTCGATCTCGTGCAGGATGCGCGTGATGGTCTCCGGCCGGGCGCCGACCAGCGCCGCGAGGTCGCGCCGGTGTATCGGAAGATCGACCCTCCAGCCGCCGTCGCCGCACCGTCGTCCCTCGGACTCGGCGAACATATGGAGTGCGAGGCGGACGCGCGACTGGAGCGGACGGGTGGCGCGTAGGCGCATGGCCCGCTCGATGAGCTCGAGCTCCCGCTCCGCCTCGTCGAGCAGGTCGAGCGCCAGCTCACGGTCGGCCGACGCCAGCCTGCCGACGGCCTTGCGCGGCAAGGCACAGATCTCGGCTCCGTCGATGGCGCGGGCGCTCGCGGTGTGCGAGGTCTGTGACAGGAACGCCCGGTGGTCGAGCGGCCGGCCGGGGGGTGGCCAATCCACGTACAACAATGCGCCCGCCGGATCGCTGCGCCTCACCTGCACCCGCCCGGCTGCCACCGTCATCACGCAGGGGCTGCGGTCGCCCGCGGCGAACACCACCTCCTTGTGCCGGAATGCGCGCCGCACCGGCAGCAGCGATGGATCGCCCCTGCGCCTCAGCATCCGGAACAGGATGCAACGGGTGTGGACCGGGCAGCGGCGGCAATCCGCGGTGGCGACCGGGCGCCAATCGGCCGGGTGCGTCTTGGTCGGCTCGGGCTCCATGGCGCGTTCCGCTTGCAGCGCTCGACCTGTCGCGGGCCTGCGACCTCGCCAGTCTGATCCGCCGGGCCGTGCCGACGCTTGACCGCGGTTAGGTCGACCGGAATTGCCTTTCTCCGGCCGGCGGGCGCACCGCGCTCAGTGGCTCGTGCCGTCCGAGAAGGTGATCTTGTTCCAGACGTTGTATTTGCCGGAGGGCTTGGACATCGGCAGCCGCTTGACCTCCGTCAGCGTCTCGACGTCGTAGACGATCAGCAGCCCGTCGGCCTCCCAGATGCTGACCAGCGCGTGCCGGCCGTGGCGGTCGAACTCGACGTGCGCGGCCACCTTGCCCGGCGCGGGGGTCAGCGTGTGGGCGATCTCGAGCGTTTCCTTGTCGACGAGCGTGAGGGTGTCCTTCGAGGTCTTGCCCATCATGCCGTCGGTCCAGGCGTAGCGCGACCTCTCGTGGCTGCGCATGAAGAAGCCGGGGCCGCCGGTCGTAAGCGTCTTGACGACGGACCAGGTGTCGAGATCGATGAAGCTGAGCTTTGCCTCCTGGAGGTGCGGGCTCGCCATCAGCCGCCTGCCGCCCCGCGTCCAGGAGATGCCGGATCCGAGGTGGGGCATTCCGGGCAGCGCGACCTCGGCGATCGGCCGGCCGACGTGGAGGTTGACGACGACGGCGCGGCTGCCGTCGCGCGACGAGCCGAGCAGGTGCTGGTAGCCCGGATCGAAATAGAAATCGTCGAGCGGCTCGGTGAGCGTGACGCGGCGGTGCGCGAAGAGCCCGCCCGGGCTTTCCGCCAGGCCCTCGACCATGCCCGGCTGCCGGTTGTGCACGAACGGGCCGTAGACCGGCTCGGCCTTCGGATCGGTCGCGATCTCCCACAGCTCCGGCACGTCCTTCAGCGCGACGACGAAGCTGTCGCGGACGGGGTTCTGGTAGACGGCGCTGACGCGCGACGTTCGGCCCGCGCGGTCCTTGGCGTCGATGATCCGCTCCACCGAAAGGTCGTCCGTGGACAGGAGCACCAGGGTGTGCGGCAGGTAGTTCGCGGCGGCGATGTGCCGGCCGTCCTTCGAGACGGCGATGTTGCGCGTGTTGAGGCCGGCGCGGACCTCGCCGAGGACGGTGAAGGTGTGGAGGTCGAACTTGGTGATCCAGCCGTCGCGGGAGGCGAAGTAGACGTACCGGCCGTCGGGAGAGAACTTGGGCCCGCCGTGAAGCGCAAAGCGGCTCTCGAAGCGGTGCAGCGGCTCGAAGCGGTCGCCGTCGAGGATCGTGACGTGATGATCTCCGGTCTCGACGACGACGAACAGGTTCAACGGGTCGGCGGCGTGCAGCGGCGTCACCGACCTGGGCGGGTCGGCCGCCAGCACGCGCGAGGCCCCGATCTCGGCCTCGGTCCAGCGCGGAACGTCGGCGAGCGGCGTGTAGACGAGCTTCACGAGCGCGTCGATCTCCTCGGGCGCGAGCCGGTCCGCGAAGCCCGGCATCTGCGTCGCCACGCGCCCGTTCCGGATGACCTCGCGGGCCGCCGTGTCGCGAAGGCGCGCCAGGGCCTCCGGAATGAGGGCGGGGCCGGTTCCGCCGAGCCGGTCGGCGCCGTGGCAGGACGCGCATCGGCGCTGGTAGACGGCATCGACCGAGGGCGAGGGGCTAGGCTCCCCGGCGCGGGCGGATGCGCCGCCGAGGGCCAGCGCGGCCAGCAGCGCGACGACGAGGTCAGAGACGGTGCAGCGGCTCATGGCGGTAACCTCTGAAGGGCGTCACGGCGACGCGCGGTGCCAAATCGGTGACGCCGATCTCGGCATCGGTCAGATAGCAGGCGGGATCCTCGGCCAGGGGATCGCCGGTGACCCGGAGCGCGCGCACGCGCGTGCTGCCGCCGCAGATGTCGAAATGCCGACAGGCGCCGCAGCGCCCCGTGATGCGGCGCGGGCGGCGCTTCAATTCGGCCATCAGCGGGTCCGACGTGTCGGCCCAGATCTCCGAGAACGGCCGCGCCTTGACGTTGCCGAGGCTGTGGTTCCACCACATCGTGTCGGGGTGGACGTTGCCGAGGTTGTCGATGTTGGCGATGTTGACGCCGGTCGCGTTGCCGCCCCACTGGACGAGCTTCCGGCGGATGTGGGCGGCCTGCTGCGGGAACCGCCGCGTCACCCAGTGATAGAAATACACGCCGTCGGCATCGTTGTTGCCGGTGACGATCTCCTTGTCCTCGCCGCGTTCGACGGCGGCGAGTGCCCGCTCGAACAACGTCTCCATGGTGCGGCGCGTCGCGTCGTGGGCGGCGTCGTCGCCGCGACTCTTGTTGCCGCGGCCGGCATAAGCGAGGTGGGAGAGATAGAATTTGTCGATGCCCTCGCGATCGACGAGGGCGAGCAGGTCGTCGAGCTGGTGCGCGTTGTCGGTGGTTATCGTGAACCGCACGCCGACCTTCAAGCCGCGGTCGCGGCAGAGCCGGAGGGCCGCGAGGGAAGCGTCGAAGCAGCCGACCTTGCCGCGGAAGCGGTCGTGCACCGCGCCGATGCCGTCGAGCGAGATGCCGACGTAGTCGTAGCCGATCGAGGCGATGCGTCCGATGTTCGCGCTGTCGATCAGCGCGCCGTTCGACGACAGGCCGGTGTAGAAGCCCATGGCCTTGGCGCGCGCGGAGATGTCGAAGATGTCGGGGCGCAGCAGCGGCTCGCCGCCGGAGAGGATGAGCACGGGAACGCGAAACGCCTCGAGATCGTCCATGACGCGGAACACCTCCGCCGTCGACAGCTCGCCGGGAAAGTCGACGTCGCCCGAGATCGAGTAGCAGTGCTTGCACTTCAGGTTGCAGCGTCGGATCAGGTTCCAGATGACGACCGGACCCGGGAGGTCGCGCCGCGGACCCGCGGGTGTCGGGGCGCGCAGCTCCTTGACGAACTGGCTCAGGCGGAACATGGCGGATCCCTCAGGTCGGGATGCGAAGGCCGGTCTTCTTCAGGATGCGGGTCGAGACGAGGACGTCGCGCCCGCGGCAGTGGGGGTCGACGAGGCGGGCGATCGCGGCGATCTTGCCGGCAACCTCCTCCGCCGTGGTGCCGTGCACCATCGCGAACAGGTTGTAGGGCCAGAGCGGCGGCCGGCGCGGGCGCTCGTAGCAGTGGGTGACGAAGTCGAGTGCGCCGACCTCGGCGCCGAGGCGAAGGAGCTCGCGGTCGTCGACGTCCCACACCGTCATGGCGTTCTCTGTCAGCCCGAGCGCGTAGTGGTTCGGCACGAGGCCGATGCGGCGGACGACGCCGGTCTCGAGCATCCGGCCGAGGCGCGTCACGACCTCGGAGGTCGGGATCCCGACCGCTGTGGCGACCCGCTCGTAGGGGCGCGGATCGAGCGGCAGACCGGCCTGCGTGGCCGCCACGATGCGGCGGTCGGCCTCGTCGAGGGTCAGGTGCGTCATGCGGCGATCCTCAATCCGATGAAGAACTCGCGGAGCTTCGGGAATGCGAGCACGGCGAGCCCGGTCTCGCGCTCGATGTCGGCGACGACCGCGCCGATGCGCTCCGGCGATCCGGTGGCGAGCACGAACCACATGTTGAGCGCGTGCCGTCGCTCGTAGTTGTGGGCGACCTCCGGGTGGGCGTCGACGAGCCCGGCCACCGCCTCGAAGCGCTCGCGCGGCACGGCCATCGCGCAGAGGCAGAACGCGCCGCCCATGCGCTCGGCATCGAACATCGGCCCGAAGCGGCTCGCGACGCCCCCGTCCAACATCGCGCCGATGCGGCCGATGAGGTCCGCCTCGGCCAGCCCGAGATCCTGGGCGGCGTCGGCGAATGGCCGTTCCGTCAGCGGGAAGCCCCCCTGCAGCGCGTTGAGGATGTCGCGGTCGGTGTCGTCGATCATGTCGTCCGCCATGTCAGGCCGCCTTGAACCGTGCGCCGCGCTGGGCGAAGCAGCGCTTCGAGAACAGGATCCCGCGTGCGACGTGCCCGAGGCCCTGGCGGCGGGTGATCCCGTCGATCTCGCGC
>JAKAML010000118.1 GCA_021812845.1 Pseudomonadota bacterium | reverse complement strand
GCGGCGTCGGTGGCGGTCAGAAGCGGACGACCGCGCCCGCGACGAGCGTCCTGAGATCGTCGACCGCCGCCGCGCCGGTGCCGTTCTCGAGCCGGATGTCGGCCGAGTAGGCGCGGACGCCGAGATAGAGATCCATGGCCGCCTTCTCGAGTGACTGGTTGATGCCGACGCCCCACATCTCGACCACGGACGACACGATGTCGTTTCCGCCGATCTGGCGCCCCGCGAACGCCCCGCCGCCGGTCCCGCGCGTCGGCGTGCCGAACGCGCCGCGGTAGTACTCGCCGTAAAAAGTGGTCTTTCCGGCCGCGCTCCACGACCGCTTGAGCCCGGCCTCGAGCCACAGGAACCGGTCGCTGTCCTCGACGGGCGCGGCGGTGAACGTGGCGGCGGCGGCGGCGCGCGCGTCGTCGATCAATACGCCATGGGCGACGCTGGCGAACAGTCCCGACGGTCCGTGCAGCACACTGGCCGAGAGCCCGAGCGCCCGGCACGACGTGTCGCTGCCGCCGGCTGCGGCCCCTTGCCGGTCGAGGCACGTCGTGCCGCCCGCGTCGCTCTCGCTCCAGCGCGCGAGCGCGATCCCGGCCGCAAGCTTGAGATCGCCGATGTCGCCGGCGTAGCGCAGGCCGACGTCGGTGACGTCGTCCTCGCCCCACGCCGCAGAGAGCGTGAAGCCATAGAGGGCCGGCGCATCGTAGCGCACGAGGTTCTGCCGGTTGCCCTCGCCCGGGTTCTCGCGCACCGCGAGGTCGCGCCAGCGCACGGCCGTGGCGGCGCCGCCCGCGCGGATCGAGAAGCCGCCGGCGAGATCGAAGACCTGCGAGCGGGCGACGTGGTTGACCCCTCCGAGATTGATCTGCGTGATGCCGTCGGAGACCTGCGAGGTCTGCCCGACGGTGACGCGCCCGAGCGACTTCGAGCCGATGCTCCAGCTCGCGTGGCGCACGTCGACGCCGTCGTTGGTGTCGTCGGCGGACGCCGAGACCCGATCGGAGCGCGCGGTCCTGAGCCCGAATTCGATCAGGAAGCCCGCGCTCCAGTCACCCGTGAGCTTGGCCGTGCCGCGGAAGCGGGCGCGGCTCCGGTCCTGGGCGTTGTCGACCACGTGGGCGTTCCGCTCGCCGCCGTCGTCGAACGCCATGAGCGCCGTGTTGACCCAGCCCGAGACCTCTAGGCTCACCTTTCGGGTGCCCTTCCGAGCCACGGTCGCCTCGAGCTCGGCGACGCGCTCGTCGAGATCGGCGCAGCAGCCGCCGCCGAGGTCGGCCGCCGCGGCGGGCCGTGCCATGGTCATCAGGAGACCCGCTGCGAAGGCCGCGCCCGCAATCTTCCGTCTGTGTCCCGACACCGTCTCCACCCGATCCCGCAGCGTCCCCATGCGGCAACCTTTGGGTGAATCGGAGCATTTCGCAACCTGAAATTGATCGCAACGGACGTCTGGCCCACGAGCCGGGAGTCGAACGCCTGCCACGCCCCCCCTTCCAAGTCATGGCCGTGCTCGACACGGCCATCCGGCCTGAGAGTGGGCTGGCGCAATCGAAAATCGGCATGGCCGGATCGATGTCCGGCCATGGAGTGTCGGGGCAGGTTTCCGAATTCGAGACCTCGGCTCGCGGGCCGCACGCCGGTCGCGGCGCAACCTGCCGTTGCCAGTCGTTCGCCGTGCGCGGTGCTCGACGAGCAACCCTTCCGGGCGCCGCGGCCTCAGTTGCGCTGGGCGAGCGGTACGAACTGGCGCTCCGCCGGTCCGACGTAGAGCTGGCGCGGGCGGCCGATGCGCTGCTCGGGATCCTCGATCATCTCGCGCCACTGAGCGATCCAGCCGACCGTGCGGGCAACCGCGAACAGCACGGTGAACATGTCGACCGGGAAGCCCAACGCCCTGAGCGTGATGCCCGAATAGAAGTCGATGTTCGGATAGAGCTTCTTCTCGACGAAGTACTCGTCCTGGAGCGCGATGCGCTCGAGCTCGACCGCCACCTTGAGCAGCGGATCGTCCTTGATGCCGAGCGTGTTCAAGACCTCGTGGCAGGTCTTCTGCATCACCTTCGCGCGCGGGTCGTAGTTCTTGTAGACGCGGTGGCCGAAGCCCATGAGGCGGAAGCCCGAGGTCTTGTCCTTGGCGCGCTTGACGTACTCCGGCACCTTGTCGACCGTGCCGATCTCCTTCAGCATGTTGAGCGCCGCCTCGTTGGCGCCGCCGTGGGCGGGACCCCACAGGCAGGCAATGCCGGCGGCGATGCAGGCGAAGGGATTGGCGCCCGACGAGCCGGCGAGGCGCACCGTCGACGTCGAGGCGTTCTGCTCGTGGTCGGCGTGCAGGATGAAGATGCGGTCGAGCGCCTTCGACAGCACCGGATTGACGACATACGGCTCGCACGGGACGGCGAAGCACATCTGCAGGAAGTTCGAGGCATAGTCGACGTCGTTCCGCGGATAGATGAACGGCTGGCCAATCGAGTATTTGTAGGCCATCGAGGCGATGGTCGGCATCTTGGCGATCATGCGGTTGGCGGCGATCGTGCGCTGCACCGGATCGTTGATGTCGGTGCTGTCGTGATAGAACGCCGACAGCGCGCCGACCACGCCCACCATCACCGCCATCGGATGCGCGTCACGACGGAAGCCGGTGAAGAACCGGGTCATCTGCTCGTGCACCATGGTGTGGCGCGTGATGTGCTGGTCGAACTGGCGGTACTCCTCCTTGGTCGGCAGCTCGCCGTTGAGCAGGAGGTAGCAGACCTCGAGGAAGTTCGAGTGGTCGGCGAGCTGGTCGATCGGATAGCCGCGATAGAGGAGCTGGCCCTTGTCGCCGTCGATGAAGGTGATCTTCGACGAGCAGTTGGCGGTCGAGGTGAAGCCCGGGTCGTAAGTGAAGCAGCCCGTGGTCGCGTAGAGCTTGCCGACGTCGATCACGTCGGGGCCGATCGTGCCCGAGCGGACGGGCATCTGCACCGTCTTGCCGTCGTGGTGCAACGTTGCCGGTCCAGCGGCGGCGGCTGAACCCGTCTTGCTCTTGTCCTGCACGTTCATGGTCTGGTCCTCTGGCCGGGAGTGGACGCTGGAATCGTTGCATAATCCGCAGTGCGGGCCGGCATTGTGCGCCGCACACAACAGGTGCTCGAGCCCTCGTAACCCACATTCTCACCTGCGGCAATATGGCCTTGGCAGGGGGTGGCGGCAGCCGCCGCCATCGAGATACCTGCCCGTCGTCCGGCGGACGCCGCGCTCAGGCGGCCTGGTCTTCCAGCCGCGCCAGCGCGTCCTCGCGGCCGATCTGGGCCATGACGTCGAACACCGGCGGAGAGACGGCGCGGCCGGTCAACGCCGCGCGCAGCGGCTGGGCGACCTTGCCGAGCTTCAGCCCCGTCGCGTCGGCGTGGGCGCGGACGGCGGCCTCGATCTCGGCCGCCTGCCAGTCCGCGACTGCCAAGAGCCGCGGCAGCAGCGCTGCGATCGTCGCACGCGCCGGCGCGTCGAGCAGCGCCCGGGCTTTGTCGTCGAGCTCGAGCGGCCGCGCCGCGAACAGGTAGTGGGCGCCGTCGACGATCTCGAGCAGCGTCTTGGCGCGGTCCTTGAGCCCTCCCATCGCCGCCTCGAGCCGCGCGCGCCCCCCGGCCGCGAGCTTCGCCGCCAGCGCCGGCCCACCCTCGATCTCGGGCAGGATGTCCTCGATGCGGCGCACGAGCTCGGCATCCGTCGCGTTGCGGATGTAGTGGCCGTTGAGATCGGTCAGCTTGGCATAGTCGAACCTGGCCGGGCTCTTGCCGATGCCGTCGAGGCCGAACCATTCGACGAGCCGTTCGGTCGGGATGATCTCGTCGTTGCCGTGCGCCCAGCCGAGGCGCACGAGGTAGTTGCGCAGCGCAGCCGGCAGGTAGCCCATGGCGCGATAGGCCTCGATGCCCAACGCGCCGTGCCGCTTGGAGAGCTTGGCGCCGTCCGGCCCGTGGATCAGGGGGACGTGCGCGAACTCCGGCACCGGCCACCCCATCGCCTCGTAGATCTGCGTCTGGCGCGCCGCATTCGTCAGGTGGTCGACGCCGCGGATGACGTGCGTGACCGCCATGTCGTGATCGTCGACCACGACGGCGAGATTGTAGGTCGGGTTGCCGTCCGAGCGCAGGATGATGAGGTCGTCGAGATCCTTGTTGGGGAAGGTCACCGTCCCCTGGACGTTGTCGCGCACCGTCGTCTCGCCCGTGCGCGGCGACTTGAGCCGGATCGCCGGCTCGACGCCGGCCGGCGCCGCGGCCGGATCGCGGTCGCGCCACGGGCTCTCGAAGATCTGCGCCCGCCCCGCGGCCTTCGCCGCCTCGCGCGCCGCCTCGATCTCGGCCGGCTGGCTCCAGCAGCGGTAGGCGCGGCCGCGCTTCAGCATTTCGTTTGCCACCTCCCGGTGGCGCCCGGCGCGCGAGAACTGCGAAACCGGCTCCCCGTCCCATCCGAGCTCGAGCCAGCGCAGGCCGTCGAGGATCGCCGCCACCGCCGCCTCGTTGTTGCGCTCGCGGTCGGTATCCTCGATCCGGAGCAGGAAGGTGCCGCCGTGGTGCCGCGCGTAGAGCCAGTTGAACAGCGCCGTGCGCGCGCCGCCGATGTGGAGGAAGCCCGTGGGCGAAGGTGCGAAGCGCACGACGGGCTTGCCGCCGCGCTGGGCCGGAAGGTCGGTCATGGATGATCGGATCGGTTGGTGAGGGGATGGGTTCGCATGTAGCATGGCCCGCGGGTGTCACAAAGGGGGCGCGACCGGATGGCGGCGGGCGCGACGGCGTCGGCGAACGAGGCGGCGGGGCTCGCGGCCGGCGGCCGCGCCGGCGCCGGCGCCAGCCTGCGCCCATACCTCCTCGCCGGCTGGCTCGAGGCCGAGCGGCCGCAATGGTTCCTGTGGCTGCCGGTCGCGGTCGGCCTCGGCATCGCCGCCTATTTCAGCCTCGGCGCGGAGCCCGAGCTGCTGCCGTCGCTGCTGCCGTTGCCGCTCGCGGTCGCCCTGTGGGCGCTCGCCCGCCGTGGCGGCATCCCGGCGTTCCTGCTCGGGCTCGCGGTCGCCGCCGCGGTCGGCTTCGCGCTCGCCAAGCTGCGCAGCGACGGCATCGCCGCGCCGGTGCTCGAGCGGCGCATCGGCCCGGTCGAGGTCCGCGGACGGATCGAGCTCGTCGAGCTGCGCGAGACGCGGGGCGAGCGGCTGACGCTGCGCGTGACGGCAATCGAGGGGCTCGACGCGGCGCGCACGCCGGCGCGGGTCAGGATCCGCACCATGCAGGCGAGCGACGGTCTGCGCCCCGGCGATGCCGTTCGCGTCCGTGCCCATCTCGCGCCGCCGTCGGGGCCGGCGCTGCCGGGCGGCTACGACTTCGCCCGCGGCGCCTGGTTCCAGGGGCTCGGCGGCATCGGCTACGGAATCACCCGCGCCGAGCCGGACCCCGAGGCCCGCTCGGACGGCGGGCCGTCCAAGGGCGCGTCGTCGCGGGGCGGGGCGCCGC
>JAKAML010000117.1 GCA_021812845.1 Pseudomonadota bacterium | reverse complement strand
GCACGCCCAGGACCAGACCATCGCCAAGATCGACACCCAGTACATGCCGCGGCTCGACGCCATTCTGAAGGACGTCGCCGCCGCCCGGCAGAAGACCGACGATCTCATGCGCGCCCAGAACCGCCCCGACCAGAAGCGCGCACTCGAAGCCAATCGCGAGAGCCAGAAGCTCGCCGATGAGGCCGCGAAGGGCTATCGCCGCTACCTGCAGCAGCAGCGCGAGCAGATCGCCAAGGCCCGCGCGCGGGCAACGCACGACCTCAAGATCGCCGACAACACCTTCGAGACGGTGGAGGCGTCGTTCCAGCTCAGAAACCTGATGCGCGAGGGCTCGTCGTCGTTCGAGGCCCTGCAGAAGCTCGAGGCGCCAACCTTCGACCAGATCTTCCGCAACGAGGAGCTGCGCCGCGAGTTCGAGAACCTGACCAGGAAGCTCGACGCGCCGACGAGCTGAGGGGCGGGGACCGAGTGCCTTCCCGGCCCGAATGAGACATGGCGACGGCCTCGAGAACGCCCCCCCTCTCCCTATCGCCTTCGATGGGAAGAGGGAACTCGTATCCCCGCCCCCTCGGTCCGTGCTAGAAATCGACGATGGTCCAAGCTGTCGCAATTCTCGCTCGCATCCTCGTCGCGCTCTCAGCGCTCGCGCTCCTGTCCTTCCCTGCCCGTGCCGCCGACCTGTCCGCCCGCGACGTCGCCGCGCGCCTCGTCGCCGCCACTGCCGCGCGGCCGCTCGACCTCGCCGGGCACGACCTGACCCGGCTCGACCTCTCCGGTCTCGACTTCAAGGCCGCGCGGCTCTCCGGCGCCAACCTGTTCGGCGCCGATCTCTCGGGCGCCAACCTCGCGGGCGCCGACCTCTCGCGCGCCCTTCTCGACCGCATCACCATGGTCTCCGCCCGCTTCGACCGTGCCGACCTGACGGAGGCGAGCCTCCTGCGCCCGTCCGGCTCCGCTCATCTCGTCGGCGCGCCCGACGAGGCCGCCACCTTCACCGGCGCGCGACTCGTCCGGGCCAAGGTGTTCGGCCGCTTCCACCGCGCCGACCTGACCGGCGCCGACCTCACCGACGCCACCTTGGCCCCATTCGGCCGCACCGGCTTCATCGAGCACATCTGGCGGACGGAATTCCTCGCCGCCCGCCTCGACGGCGCCCGCCTCGTGCGCGCCGACCTCGGCCACGTCCTGTTCGCGTTCGCCACCCTCAAGGGCGCCGACCTTTCCGGCGCACGCCTCGTCGACGCCGACCTGACCGGCGCCGACCTGACCGGAGCCGACCTCTCGGGCGCGGACCTGACCAATGCCGACCTGACCGGCGCCGACCTCTCCGGCGCGCGGCTCACCGGCGTCGTCGGGCTCGACAAGGCCCGCGGCTGGGACAAGGCGCGCAACACCGCTGCGGCCGTCCGCTGAGCCGGCCTCAGTCCTTGGCCGGGAACCACACCCGCCAGAAGGCGCGGAACTTCTCGCCCGTGGACAAGGTATCGTCGGACAGCGCATCGAGCCACTCCGACAGCCGCTTCGACTTGGCCACCGTCATCACCGTCAGCACCAGCGTCGGCACGAACACCGCCATGAACGCCGCGATCCGCCACGACGAGGTCTCCTCCGACAAGGCGAACAGGTTCATGCCGAGGAACCCGGTCGTCACCGTCCCGACGAGGCCGAGGATGGTCACGACCGTCAGCCGCACGACGGTGTCGTTCTGCCGCCGCATCGCCTCGACCTCGAGAAAGTTGCCCATGTCCTGCAGCTCCTCCCGCACCTCGCCGTAGAGCGCGTCGAGCTCGAGCTGACCGCGCGTCATGCCGAACAGCTCCTTGGCCTGCGCGTGGTTCGAGATCTCGTGGAACCAGTAGCGGTGCTCGAAGCGGAGGAAGTTCTCGAGCGTCAGGCGGATCGCGCGGCGGAAGATGCGGTTCGCCACCGCATCCGTGATGTCGAGACGGCTGACGATGCCGACCAGCCGGTCCGAGAACATCCTGAGCGACGCCTTCTGGAAGTGGGCGATCAGGAACAGCAGGAAATGCTGGTGCCGGAACCGCGACAGCACGCCCCCCTCCGCGCCGTTGAAGAAGGGATCCCGCGCCTCGCCGAGCACGATCAGCGTGTGCCCCGTGGTCATGAACCGCGTGCCGTAGCGCGCCCCCGGATTGAGATCGCAATAGCGGTCGTAGCAGTGCCGGCTCTCGAAGTCCTGGAGGTAGCGGTCGGAATACGGCAATTCGCCCGGATCGCCCGGCGCACTGCCGATGGCGAGGCGCACCAGATCGGGCCTGGTCAGCGCATTGGCGTCCTCCATGGCCAGGAACACCATGTAGGGCATCCGGTAGTATTCGAGCTGGCGATAGCGGATCGGTCCCTGGCGGTCGCTGTGGTGGAGCACCATGGGCGACAGCAGGAATTCCCAGTGCGCCGCCACCGCCGGCGCCCGGTGCTGGGCGACGAAGGAGAGGTACTTCTCCTTGCGCTCGTAGTCCGACGCCGCCAGGACGCTGCCGTCGGCTGCCAGCCATTCGACGAGATGCGGACAGTGTCCGCCGCGCCCGTCCGCCTCCCAGTACGCCGGATAGGCGCGGCCGAAGCGGAACAGCACCTCCTGTGCGGTCTCGAACGGCAGGTTCGAGGCGGTGACCTCGAACGCCAGCAGCGCCACGTCGATATCGAAGAAGAAGTAGAGGTCGACGTGCGCCACCTCGAGCACGACGGGAGCGCTGCCGGGATCGAGGGTGATGCGCACCCTGGCGATGTCCGACCGGCGCATGACCGTGATCGGGCTCTCGCCGTAGGTGCGGCCGACGACGCGGCCGAGCCCCTGGCCATAGAGGAAGCGCTGCACCGGCGGCAGGAAGGTGACGAACTCGTTGTAGTGCCTGGCCTGGAACTCCTTCGGGTCGCCGAACTCGTCGTCCACCTCCCGCCAGGGATTGCCGGGCGACGGCTTCTGGAGGTGCTCCCAGTGGTTCTCGACCGGCGCATCCTCGTCGAGCGGCAACAGGTAGACCGGCCACAGCAGGATCTGCCGCAGGGTCCGGACCGCTTTCGGCGAGGGCGCAGCTTCGGTCATGGCGGACCTCGGGAGGGGACGGGAAGGAGAGATGTGGTGGGGGACGCTGATCGGCGGACCGTCGAGGTTATCCGACCTCGGCGACGGCATTGCAACACGCCCTGCGCCATCGCCCCGCGGGCGGGGCGGCCACGCGCCCGCCGGCTTCAGACGAGCAGCGCCGCGGCGAGGCCCAGGAACGCGAAGAACCCGACCACGTCGGTGACGAACGTCACGAACACGCCCGACGCCGGCGCCGGATCGAGGTCCATCCGGCTCATGGCGAGCGGGATCAGGATGCCGGCCAGCGCGGCGGCGAACAGGTTGACCATCATCGCCGCGGCGATCACCGCCCCGAGCTTGCCCGAGCCGAACCACAGGAACACCACGGCCGCCAGGATCGTCGACAGCACGACCCCGTTTACGAGCCCGACCAACGCCTCGCGGCTGACGACGCGGGGCGCGTTGACCCGCCCGAGCTTGCTCGTCGCCAGCGCGCGCACGGTCACCGTCATCGTCTGCGTGCCGGCGTTGCCGCCGAGCGACGCCACCACCGGCATCAGGATCGCGAGCGCCACCATTTGCTCGATCGTGGCGTCGAACTGCTGGATCACGAGCGAGCCGAGCACCGCCGTTCCGAGATTGACGACGAGCCACGGCACCCGGCTCTTGACAGTCGCGAGCACGCTGTCGGCCAGGGTCTCGTCGCCGACGCCCGCGAGCGCCTTCATGTCCTCCTCCGCCTCGTCCTTGATGACGTCGACCACGTCGTCGACCGTCACCACGCCGACGAGCCGCTTGTCGGCGTCGACCACCGGCGCCGACATCAGGCCGTAGCGGTCGAACTGGCGCGCCACCTCCTCCTGGTCGGCGCTGGCCAGCACCAGGTGGCGGTCCTCGTTCATGATCTCCCCGACCGGAACGGCCCGCTGGGTTCTGAGGAGACGCGAAAGCTCGATGCTGCCGAGCACCCGGAACGTCGGGTCGACGACGAAGATCTCGGTGAACTGCTCCGGCAGGTCATCGGTCTCGCGCATGTGGTCGATGACCTGCCCGACCGTCCAGAACGGGGCCACGGCCACGAAATCCGACTGCATCAGACGGCCGGCGGTCTCCTCGGGGTACTCGAGGTTGCGCTCGAGCGCCTCGCGGTCCGAGGTCGGAAGCTGGTCGAGGATCTCCTTCCTGTCGGTCGCGTCGAGGTTCTCGATCAGGTAGGCGGCGTCGTCGGTGTCGAGCTCGGTCGCCGCCCGCGCCAGGAACTCGTTCGGCAGCGCCTCGGAAAGCTGGTCGCGGACGGTCTCGTCGAGCTCGGAGAACACCTCGAAGTCGAATGCCGGTCCGAGCGCCAGGATCAGCGCCACGCGGGCATCCGGAGACAGGAGCTCGACGACCTCGGCGAGATCCGGCGCCTTGAGATCGCCGGCCAGCGTCCGCGCCTGGTCGAGGTCGCCCTCCTGGATGGCGGCCGCGATCAGCGGCACGAGGTCCGCCGTCACCGGACCGAGGCCATTGTCGCCGTTCAGATCCTGCTCGACCTCTGCGGACACGGCGGCTCCCGGGCGTCTCTCTGCTCGTGCGGCGCAGGGTGCACGCTCGGCCCGCGCACACCCCCGGAAGGCGCCCGCCAGCGGTCCGACCAGAGACCGGACCAACGACGAATCCCGTGCCTCACGGTTAGCATAGGCCGCCGATCGACAACACCCCGGCACCCGGCCGGTGCTCCAGGGCCACATCCCGGCCGCCGTGCGTGCTTTCGCCGCCATTTCGTCGGAAATGGCGTATCGGGTATGATCTGCTCCGCGCGGGAATCGCGCCGTGGCCGGAGCACGAGCGCGGCGGCGCGACCCGCGTCGACGGCCGAGCGTCGACCATGCCGGCCCGTGTGGCTGCGTCGCGGTGTCGGGCCCGAGACCGGAGCGAGACCGGGAGCGGCGCCCACGACAGGAAACGGGGAACGAGACACGATGCGCGCCAGGCCAGACACAGCGGTTCCGACGGCAGCCGACCGGCAACCCGTCGTCCCGCACCCTGCGCGGCGTGCCGCGGGCGTCCTGGCCCTGGTCGTCGCCGCCTGCGGCACGGCGTTCGCACAGGCTGTCGCCCCGCCCGCCCCCCCCGTGGCAGGCCCCGCGGCAGCCCCCGCGCCGAGGTCCGATGCCTGCGCCGGCCGCACCGACGTGCTCGGCATCTCGCGCGTCGTCGAGATCGATACGACCGGCGGGCTGCTGTTCGGTCAGCAGCAATACAAGGACAACGACTTCCTCGCTGACGGCGAGGTGGTGCTGACCTTCGACGACGGCCCGCTGCGGCCCTACACAGTGCCGGTGCTGCAGGCGCTCGACGCCCACTGCACCAAGGCCACGTTCTTCGTCGTCGGTCGCATGGCGGTCGCCGACCCGGAGATGGTGCGCGAGATCGCGCGGAAGGGGCACACGGTCGGCACGCACACCTGGTCGCACCGCAACCAGC
>JAKAML010000116.1 GCA_021812845.1 Pseudomonadota bacterium | reverse complement strand
TAGAGCGTGCCCTCGCCGTAGCGCAACCCGGCGACCAGCGCGCCGCCCGCATCCTGTCCGAGAATGTAGCCGTTCGGCCGGCCGGAGCGGCTGAACACGTACTCGACGGCGCTCGCGAGGCCCTGGCTGACCGAGCCGAAGAAGTTGTGGCCGGCGCGGAGGATCTCGCCCTCCGAGAACGTCGAGCGGCGGGGGGCGCGGTCGTCGGCGTAGCGGCCGCCGTCGTCGTAGCGCTCGCGATAGGTGTCGCGCGGCGGCGCGTAGGGCTCGCCGTATTGCCCGCCGCCGCCGTCCCGGCGCGGGGCGTCGTCGTAGGGGTCGTAGCCGCGTCCGCCGCCCGAGGCCGGCGGCCGGTAGGCGTCGTCGCCGCGCGGCCGGTAGACACCGTCACGTCCGGGGCTGGCGCCGCCGGCCGAGGCGTCGGGCTCGTAGGGCTGCGACTGCACCGGGCGATAGACGCTGTTGTCGCCGTAGGTGTCGGAGGGCGGGCGGTAGGCGTCGTTGGCGGCCGACCGGTTCTGCCAGGGGAGCTGCTCCTGGGCCACGGTGGCGGGTGCCCCGGCGACGAGGCCCGCGACCACAGTGGCGGCGGAGAGCATGGTGGCGGCAATGGTGTTGGACCGCATGGGCCGTCCGATCTGTGCAAGCGGTTGCGTCGCGTCCCGGCCGGCTCGGAAGCCGGAAAAACGGGAGAATCACACGCACGATTTGAGCAGAAACTGTTGCCAAAGTATGGCTGTGCCGCCTTCGCCGCGCATTCTGCCGATGCCGGTGTGGTCGGATCGGATCAGGTTCCGCCGCCCGCGGTGTCAGCAGTCCGTCGCCGACGGCGGTCCCGCGTCGTCGCGGCCCCAGGCGATGAACGGGGGATTGAGATAGCCGGCCGCGGCCTTGCCATAGCCGAGCGGGGCGCCCTCCCGCGTCAGCACCCGGCCGCCGGCCGCCTCGAGGATCGCCTGCCCCGCCGCCGTGTCCCATTCGTAGGTCGCGCCGGGCTGCGGGTATACGTCGCCGTCGCCGCGCGCGATCAGGCAGAACTTGTAGGACGATCCGGCAAAGAGCTTGGACCGCACCCGCCGCCCGGCGAGCCAGTCGTCGATCGGCTGCTGCGGGCGCCACGGGCTCGACACGGCGACGAGGCCGGCGTCGTCCGCCCGCCGTGCCGCGATCGGCGTCCAGGAGAGAGTGCCGGGGCCGATCTCGAGCGCGGCCGAATGGTCGAGCCGCGCCATGGCCGCGATCCCGGCGCCGAGCGTCGCGTAGATCTCGCCGCGCGCTGGCGCGAGGATCAGGCCCAGAACCGGCCGGCCGTCGCGGACGAGGCCGACGTTGACGGTGAAGTCGTCGCTGCCCGAGACGAAGTCGCGGGTGCCGTCGAGGGGGTCGACCAGGAACATTTCCCCCGCCGCCGGCGGCACGCGGCCCTCGGCGACGGCCTCCTCGGCGGCGATGATGGTTCGCGGCGCGATGCGTTCGAGAGCGGCGACGAGGATCGCCTCCGATTCGCGGTCGGCGGCGGTGACCGGCGACTGGTCCGCCTTGCGCTCGACGGCCATGCCGGAGCGGAAATAGCCGAGCTGCAGCCGCCCCGCCGCCAGGACCGGGGGCAGCAGGGCATCGACCAGGGCCCGGTGGTCGAGGCCACGCATCGCGAAGGATCCTCCTCGCTTCGTTCGAATCGTCCGCCCGACGTTAGTGCACCCCTCCCGACGTTGCCGCAATGGCGCAAGCGGCCGGCAAATGCGCGCGCCGGGCGGGCGATCGGGCGTGTTCGGGCTTTGCATGGCGGGGCGGGCGCGTGTATCTCTCTTGCTCACTGATTTGCAAGCGGCCCCTGTTTGGCTCGCGTGGGCGCCCGGCGCCCGAGCCGCCGCGCGCTCGTACATCTGCGTTCTCGCCGGCTGCCGGATCCGCCGTGATCCCGCCGCCACGCGAGCCAGGCGAGACATGAGGGGCACCCGATGAGCCAGCACACAGAACCGTCCGAGCTCGAGCTCGCGGCCTTGATCTCGAGCAAGATCTGCCACGACGTGATCGGGCCCGTGGGCGCGATCTACAACGGGCTCGAGATCCTCGACGAGGACGACGACCAGGAAGCCAAGAACTACGCGCTCGACGTCATCCGCAACGTCACCGAGACGGCCTCGGCGCGGCTCCAGTTCGCGCGCTTCGCGTTCGGCGCGGCGGGCTCCGCCGGCGCCATGATCGACCTCGGCACGGCCGAGCAGATCTCGCGCGGCTTCATCGGCCAGGGCAAGCACAAGCTCCTCTGGCGCGGCATTCCCGGCTACATGGCCAAGGACAAGGTCAAGCTCCTGCTCAACCTGATCGCGAGCGCCATCACCGCACTGCCGCGCGGCGGCGACATCGAGGTCGGCATGGCCGGGACGCTCGAGGTGCCGAGCTTCCTGATCCGCTGCCGCGGCACCGGCGCGCGCCCGCCGCAGTACCTGACGGACTTCGTCGGCGGCACGGCCGCGGCCCCGCTCGATGCGATGTCGATCCAGGCCTACTATACGTGGCGCCTCGCGGCGATGGCCGCGATGCGGATCGAGATCCTGAAGGACGGCGCCGACATCCTGCTCTCGGCCAAGCCTGCCTCCACCTGACCGGCGGACGGCAGTGCCGCGAACGCGGTGCAGCCGTCAACGCGCCGTTAACCGGCGCCCGGCAGAATGGCCGCTCAGCCCGGGTCCGGGGTCGCGGTGGTGCGGCTCGCGCCCGCCCGGCCGGATGCGGGGTAGCTCAGCATGAAGCGGTGCCTGATCGTCGACGACGCCGGCGTCATCCGCAAGGTCGCGCGCCACATCGTGGAGAGCCTGCGCTTCGAGGTCGAGGAGGCGGAGAGCTGCCAGGCCGGCGTCGAGCTGTGCCGCGCGGCCATGCCCGACGTCATCCTGCTCGACTGGCAGGCGCCGCCGATGAGCGCCACCGAGTTCCTCGCCGCCGTGCGGGCCCTGCCCGATGGCCGTCGTCCGGCGATCGTCTACTGCACCACCGAGCAGGATCCTGTGGACATCAGCCGCGCCTATTCCGCCGGTGCCGACAGCTATCTCCTGAAGCCGTTCGACCGGCCCTCGATCGAGGCCAAGCTCGGCGAGATCGTCGCCGCCGCCTGAGGCGGGCGGACCTGACGGCGGAATGTTCCCGACGATCGACGAGCCTATCCCGCGGGAGCCTCGCTCGCCGCGCGTGCCGGACCTGCCGCCGGCACCGGATCCGGCTTCATGGTCGTCGTCGCCGAGGCATCCGACAGCGCGTCGACCGCGTCGTGGGCGGCGAGGAAGATGCGGCCCGGCTCGAGCTTCTCGAAAAAGCCGACCGCCTTCATCCGCCGCAGGATCGAGCTCTTGACCGCGGCGAGGTGCATGGTGACGCCGCTGCCTTTCAGCCGCGACTGCAGCGACTCGAGCGTCTCGAGAGCGCTCGCGTCGACGATGTTGACCGAGCTGCAAACGAGCACGAAGTGCTGCACTTTGGGATGGTCGGCGACGTAGCGCAGCACGAAGTCCTCGAGATGCGCCGCATTGGCGAAATAGAGGCTCATGTCGACGCGCAGGAGCAGGATGTTGTCGTAGGTCGTCACCTCGTGGAATCGGTGGTCGCGGAACAGCATGGTGTTGCCGAGACGGCCGAGGACGACGAGCGGCATCTGGCTCGTCCGCCACAGGAAGAAGACGATCGAGAGCGCGATTCCGAACAGGATTCCCTCCTCGACGCCGAGCATGAGCACGGCGAGGAAGGTGCCGATGAAGCTCACCGCGTCGAGCTTCATGTAGCGCCACATATGCACGACCGGGTGGAAATCGACGAGGCTCGACACCGCGACGACGATGATCGCCGCCAGCGCCGCCTTCGGCAGGTAGTAGAGCGCGGGGGTCAGCAGCAAGAGCGTCAGCACGATGAAGACGACCGCGACGATGCCCGAGAGCTGCGTCTTGGCGCCGGAAGAAAAATTCACGACCGAGCGCGAGAAGCTGCCGGCGACCGGGTAGCCGCCGGTGAACGACGAGGCGATGTTGGCCGCGCCCATCGCGATCAGCTCCTGGTCGGGAACGATCTTCTGCCGCCGCTTGCTGGCGAGCGTCCGTGCGACCGAGACGGTCTCGAGGAAGCCGACGATGGCGATCAGGAAGGCGCCGACGAGCAGCTTCTCGGCGACCTCGAGGCTGAGTGGTGGCAGCGTCACGGCGGGCAGGCCCTGCGGGATGTGGCCGACGATCTGCACGCCCTTCGCGGCCAGGTCGAAGTACCAAACGGGCAGGATCGAGGCGACGACGAGCACCAGCGGCATCGCCTTCGGCAGGATGTCGGCCCAGAAGTCGTCGAGAACGCCGGCCCGCCGGAGTGCCGCGCCGATCTTGTTGCGGCCGAACAGCAGCGCCAGCGAGCCTATCGCGATCACGAGCGTCGGCAGGTGGATCGTATGCAGCTTCTGCAGCGCCCCCCAGACGATCTTGGGCAGGAACGAGGAGCGCTCGAGCTCGAGCCCGAGCAGGTTCTTGAGCTGGCTGAAGGCGATGATGATCGCCGCCGCGCTCGAGAACCCGGCGATGACCGGATGGCTCATGAAGTTCGTGAAGAAGCCGGCCTTGACGAGGCCGAGGCCGAGCAGCATCAGCCCGCTCAGGAACGAGAGCGCGATCGCATAGCCGACGTACTCCGCGCTCTGCGCCGGCGCCATCGGCAACAGCGTGCTCGACACCATGAGCGAGACGATCGCCACCGGGCCGACGCCGAGCGCACGGCTGGTGCCGAAGATCGCGTAGACGATGAGCGGCAGGATCGAGGCGTAGAGGCCCATCTGCGGCGGCAGGCCGGCGAGCAGCGCGTAAGCCATCGCCTGCGGGATGAGCATGATCGCGACTACGACGCCCGCGGTCACGTCACTCGACAGATCCTCGCGCTGGTAGCGCGGCAGCCAGCACAGGATCGGCGCGTAGAGCTGGGATCGCGGATCGTCCGAGAGGCACTTCAGTCGATCCATGACGCTCGACGACTTGCGCGCGGAATCCGCCTCCGGCAGGTGCCGCTCCTGCGTCCCGTCCATGGTCGTCCTCGCTTGACGTTCAGGTGCGCTCGAAGCGGACGCGCCTCCGTTTTCGAACGGCCGACTAGCTCCGGTAGCACGACAATTGATATAGCCCATTAGAACCTATGAATATGATGATAGATGCCGCAACGCGGCATGGTGACCGGGAGGCGTGTCTCCTCCGCACCAGCGAGCCGGCCCGGGCCGTCGGCGGAGGCCGCTCGCGACAAGGGTGTGAATTGGCGTCCCGGCGGCTGGCTGCCGGCCCGCAATGGGAGTAGCTGTCGGGCGCGGGCGGCGGAGGAAGCGGGTCAGATGCTGAGAATCGAGAACGTCCGGGCGGGGCGCCTGCCGCCGTTGTCGTTCGTGCTCGCCGACGGCGACTGCCTGGCCGTCGAGGGTCCCTCGGGCTCCGGCAAGACGCGCCTGCTGCGGGTCGTCGCCGATCTCGAGCCGCAGCCGGTGGCGCCGGGCGGGCAGATGTTCGTCGACGGCGCCGAGCGGCGTGAGCTCACCGGCCCCGCCTGGCGCAAGCTCGTGCGCTACGTGGCGGCGGAGCCGGGCTGGTGGACCGAGACCCCG
>JAKAML010000115.1 GCA_021812845.1 Pseudomonadota bacterium | reverse complement strand
CGGACGCGACGCCGAGGTGTGGCGGCTGCAGGGCTACTGGAAGGCGTTCCACACCCACGCCACCTTCGTCTACGTGAAGACACAGGGCTACAAGCAAGAGCCGAACTTCCAGCGCTGGCTGTCGGAATACGCCGAGAAGCTCCGTGCCGAGGGCAAGGACGTGAAGCTCTGGTAAGCGGCACCTCAGGAAGTCGAGACCGATCGACGGCGAAACAACGAAGGCCCGGCGGCGCTGCCGGGCCTTCGCAATTCGGGTCCATGCCCCGGGGACCGTAACCGGGGCCTACTTCAACGGCGCGCTGGTGCGCGGCCCGAACAGATTGAACCGGTAGCCGATCGCCGCGGTGATGATCAGCGGATCGACGTCGACGTCGGCCGTGATGCCGGTGCCGACCCACTGCGCATCCGTGTCGATCCAGGTCTTCTTGATGTCGGCGTTCAGATACCAGCCCTGGCCGAGCTCGATGTCGACGCCGGCCTGGAGCGTGAAGCCGACCGCGTCGTCGAGCTTGATCTTGGCGCCGCCGATGCCGCTGTTGCCCTCGCCGAAGAAGTGGATGTACTGGATGCCGGCGCCGACGTAGGGCTTGAACCCGCCCATGCTGTCGAAGTGGTACTGCAGCGTCACCGCAGGCGGGAAGATCCAGAAATCGCCGAGGTCGGCGACCGGCGTCAGGCCCTTGCCCTCGGCCTCCATCTTGGCGAAGCAGCAGAACAGCTCGGCGGCGATGTTCTTGTTGAAGAAGTAGGTCAGCGTCAGCGACGGGATGACCTCGGTCGAGACGTCGGCGTCCCAGCCCGCCTGCAGCACGCCGGCATTGAATACATCCGCGCCCGCGTCCGGGATCACCACCGACACGCCGGCGCGGACCATGAAGTCGCCGCTGTAGTCGCCGGCCACGGCCGGCCGGGCTGCCGTCGCCACGAGTGCCAGCGCCGCCACGGCGCCGCAGATGCCTTTCACCGATCCAGACATGAGTTCCCCCTTGGTCGTCGATCGTGCTCACCGATCGTGCCGCTCGCCGAACGCGCCGCGACACGGATCATCCGATGCGTTCTAATCTCCTGGACTCGGTCATGGCCGCCAGCGTGCGATGCGGTGTTCCGCTGATCGACGTCAGGCGTCCTCGACTTGCCCTCGCGGTGTTACCCTCGCGACACGGGATTCCTTGATCGAGGTCAATTGCCAGCCGGTCCACGGGAAATTCCGAGGTTCCTGATCGCCGATAGGCATTTGGACGCATCGCCGAAGCCGATTGATCTCTCGCAACGCGCCGCGCGCCGCCGCATCGGATCGTCGCCCCGAAGCATCGGGAGAACTGGCCGTGTCGGACCGCTCATCACCGCAATCGGCGAAGCCGGGACCAGCCGTCGCCGCCGCACCGTCGTCGGGCAGGGAGATCCCGGGTGTCGCGCTGACGCTCAGGAGGCACCAGCGCCTGCTGCTCAGCTCGAGGCCCGTCGATCACGTCTTTCATCTGCTGTCGGGTGTCGTGCTGGTCGAGGCGAGACTTCACGACCGCCCGCGCCAGGTGCTCGAGATCCTCTATCCCGACGACGTGTTCCGCACCCATGACGCGCCCGAGCTCATCGGCGCCGCGCTCGTCGCCGCCACGCCCGCGGAGCTGCAGCGCTTCCGTCTCGACGTGCTCGAGCCGTTCGAGCGCAGCAACATCGAGTTCGCGCACCGCATGGCCGCCGCCGACGCGCTGCGCAGCGCACGCCGCACCCTGCATCTCGCCAGCGTGAGCGGCCATAGCGGCGAGGAACGCCTCGCCGACTTCCTGGTCGAGATCGCAACCTTCCTCGGCGTCCCCGTCCCCGGCAGGGCCAGCGGGCGGGCATTCGACGTGCCCATGACGCGCGAGGAGATCGCCGACTACCTGGCGCTCAACCCCGACACCCTTAGTCGAATCTTCTCGCGCCTGAAGTCGTCGGGTCTGATCGCCGTCTCACGCGGCCGTGCGACGGTGCCCGACTGGCCGGCACTGGCGCGCCTGAGCCCGCTGGCCGGCGCCATCGCCGCGCTGCGCCCGCAGCAGACGCTCGTGGCCTGACCCGCGTCGGGCCTTGGCCCGGAGCGGCAAGAGACAACCCGCGTCGGCGCCTGCGCCGGAGCGGCAAGGGAAAGCCCGTCGGCGCCTGCGCCGGAGCGGCAAGGGAAAGCCCGTCGGCGCCTGCGCCGGAGCGGCAAGAGGCAACCCGCGTCGGGCCTTGGCCCGGAGCGGCAAGGGTAAGCCCGTCGGCGCCTGCGCCGGAGCGGCAAGAGACAACCCGCGTCGGGCCTTGGCCCGGAGCGGCAAGGGTAAGCCCGTCGGCGCCTGCGCCGGAGCGGCACGAATACTACGGCTCGGCCGCCTCCCCCGCCGCACTCTCTCCGCCATCGCCGGCACCGCCCTCTCCGTTGCCTTCGCCCGCCACCTCCTCCGAGATGCGCTCGACGGACACGACCTTCTCGGCGCTGTCGGTCTTGAAGATGCGGACGCCCTGCGTGTTGCGGCCGGCGATGCGGACGTCGGCGACCGGACAGCGGATGAGCTGCCCGCCGTCGGTGACCAGCATGATCTGGTCCGACCGCGCGATCGGGAACGAGGCGACGAGATCGCCGTTCCGCTCGTTGACGACCATGGCGACGATGCCCTTGCCGCCGCGTCCCGACGTCCGGTACTCGTAGGACGACGAGCGCTTGCCGTAGCCGCGGCTCGACACCGTCAGCACGAACTGCTCGGCCGCGGCGAGCTCGGCGACGCGCTCGGGCATGAGGTCGGCGCCCGCGACCGCCTCCTCGTCCGACGCCTCGGCGTCGGCCCCGTCCTCGGCGTTCTCGGCACGGCGCTGCTGGGCGGCAACCTTGAGATAGGCGGCGCGTTCCTCGGCGGAGACCTCGACGTGGCCGAGAATCGCCATCGAGATCACCTCGTCGCCGTCCTCGAGCCGGATGCCGCGCACGCCGTCGGAATCGCGGCCCTTGAACAGCCGCACCTCGTCGCCGATCAGGAATCGGATGCACTGTCCGTGCGCGGTCGTCAGCAGCACGTCGTCGCTGGTGCGCGCGATCGCCACCTGCACGATCTTGTCGCCCCCGCCCTTCCAGTTGGCATCGAGCTTCATCGCGATCTTGCCGCCCCGATTGATGTTCTCGAAGTCGGACAGCGCGTTGCGGCGGATATTGCCGGAGCGGGTCGCGAACATCAGCTCGAGCTCGCCCCACGTCGCCGGATCCTCCGGCAGGAGCAGGATCGAGGTGATGGTCTCGTCCTGCTCGAGCGGCAGCAGGTTGACCAGCGCCTTGCCGGGGGACTGCGGCGTCGCCGCCGGCAGCCGCCACACCTTCATCCGGTAGCACATGCCGCGCGAGGAGAAGAACAGCACCGGCGTGTGCGTCGAGGCGATGAACACCTGGGTGACGAAATCCTCGTCCCGCGTCGCCATGCCCGAGCGGCCCTTGCCGCCGCGCCGCTGCGCACGATAGGCGGACAGCGGCACGCGCTTGATGTAGCCCTTGTGGCTGACCGTGACGACGCAGTCCTCGCGCTGGATCAGGTCCTCGTCCTCGAGCTCGCCCTCGATGTCGACGATCTCGGTCTTGCGCGGCGTGGCGAACTCGCCCTTGATCCGCGTGAGCTCGCCCTTGACGATGTCGACGATCCGCTGCCGCGACGACAGGATCGCGAGGTACTCCTTGATCTCGCCGGCGATCTTCTTCAGCTCGTCGCCGATCTCGTCGCGCCCGAGCGCGGTCAGTCGCGACAGCTGCAATGCGAGGATCGCTTTCGCCTGCTCGTCCGACAGCCGATAGCTGCCGTCGTCGGCCAGACGGTGGCGCGGATCGGCGATGAGCTCGATCAAGGGCGCCATGTCCCGCGCCGGCCAGTCGCGCGCCATCAGCCGCTCCTTGGCCTCGGCCGGACTCGGGCTCGTGCGGATGAGCGCGATCACCTCGTCGATGTTGGCGACCGCGATGGCGAGGCCGACGAGGACGTGGGCGCGCTCGCGCGCCTTCGTCAGCAGATGCTTGGTGCGGCGGCTCACGACGTCCTGGCGGAACGCGGTGAACGCCTCGATGAAGTCCTTGAGATTGAGCTGCTGCGGCCGGCCGCCGTTGATCGCCAGCATGTTGGCGCCGAACGTGGTCTGCAGGTCGGAGAACTTCCACAGCTGGTTCAGCACCACGTCGGCGACCGCGTCGCGCTTCAGCTCGATGACGATCCTCATGCCGTCGCGGTTCGACTCGTCCCACAGATCGGAGATGCCCTCGACGCGCTTCTCCCGGACCAGATCGGCGATCTTTTCGATCAGCGTCCGCTTGTTGACCTGGTAGGGGATCGCCGTGACGATCAGCGCCTCGCGGTCCTTCCGGATCTCCTCGACCTCGACCTTCGCCCGCATGATGATCGAGCCGCGGCCCTTGTGATAGGCCGCGAGGCTGCCGCCGCGGCCGAGGATCAGGCCGCCGGTCGGAAAGTCCGGCCCCTGCACGATCTGGCACAGCTCGTCGATCGAGACGTCGGGGTTGTCGAGGTGGACGAGGCAGGCGTCGATCACCTCGCCCAGGTTGTGCGGCGGTATGTTGGTCGCCATGCCGACCGCGATGCCGCCGGCGCCGTTGACGAGGAGGTTCGGGAACTTGGCCGGGAGCACGGTCGGCTCCTGGTCCTTGTCGTCGTAGTTCGGCTGGAAGTCGACGGTGTCCTTGTCGAGGTCGTCGAGCAACTCGGACGCGACCTTCGCCAGCCGGCTCTCGGTGTAGCGCATCGCCGCCGGCGGGTCGCCGTCGACCGAGCCGAAGTTGCCCTGGCCGTCGACGAGCGGCACGCGCAGCGAGAAATCCTGCGCCATGCGCACGAGCGCGTCGTAGATCGCCCCGTCGCCGTGCGGGTGGTAGTTGCCCATCACCTCGCCGACCGTTTTGGCCGACTTCCGGTGCGGCCGGTCGTGGCGGTTGTTGGCCTCGTGCATCCCGTAGAGGATGCGCCGGTGCACCGGCTTCAGTCCGTCGCGCACGTCGGGCAGGGCACGCGAGACGATGACGCTCATCGCGTACTCGAGGTACGAGCGCTTCATCTCCTCGGTGATGCTCACCGGCCGCACGTCCGACGGCTCCTCGCCGCCCGGTCCGCCGGCGCCCTTCTTGTTGCTGTTGTCTGCCACGAGCCTTGTTCCGCTGCTGCCGACCGAGGTGCACGGGGCGCACACGGCGCGTTTCCGTCACGTCCCCGGCCTTCCCCTGCCGCGTCTCGTCGACGGGCCGGCCGCGCGCGACCACGAAGGCGGGAATGACGATCCCCGCCGACGCCCTGCGCGTTCCGCCGATTTCGACCGGGACATTAGCCCGTTTGCCCGTCGGGCGGCAAATTTTCGACCCGCCGGAATGGCCCTCGCCGGGATTTTTCCGTGGGAAAATCAGCCCCCTGGCTGCGTCCTCCTGGCACGGGGGCGGGGCCGCCGAATGAGACTTGCTCTCGACACAGTCCTTGCCTACATGCGCCCATGCCGGGCCGGGGACGGAACTTCGAGCCACCGGGCGGCATTTGTCAGGCGCGCGATGTGTCGCGCCGCTCCGTGGAGAATAATCGCAATGAACAAGCTCGCTCTCGGCCTCGCCGCCGCTGCCCTCACG
>JAKAML010000114.1 GCA_021812845.1 Pseudomonadota bacterium | reverse complement strand
CGCGCACAGGCGAGAGACGAAGCCTTGCTCGGTTCGAGACACTGCCAACATCCCGACTGCGGCGAACCCGACCAATCGTGCGGTGCCTCGGACTGTCAGCGGCCGGGGTAGTCACAAGTGCCGGCCCGGCAGCGGGGCAACGCCCGAGCAGCTCCGCTTGGCGAAAGCTCGGGAGGACTATCTGACTCATCTGCGGCGCGGGATCAGCCTGCGCGGCTCAGCTGGGCTCGCCGGCATTAGCTTCACGACAGTTTGCAAGTGGCGGCAGCTCGATCCTGGCTTCCGCGATCAAGAATGCGATGCGATCCTCGACGGCACGGCTTCCCTGGAAGACCGCATCCTGAAGGCCAGCGAGAGCGATTGGCGCGCGGCGGAACGGTTGCTTCAGGTCCGCGATCCCGAGCGATGGGCGCCGAAGGGGGACGCCGACGTTGCCGTCAACGTGAACTTCTCGAACATGTCCGAGGCCGAGGCCATGAAGAAGGTTTGTGAGCTTGAGCGGAAGCTCCTGGGCCGCGTCATCTCCGTCGATGAGCGGCTGCCGGGCATGACGGCGATCGAGGGGCCGGGGACCGAGGGGGACGGCGACGACGACGAAGAGTGAGGTGCGCCGTAAAGGGGTGGCTCGGCCTCATCCCCGTGCTTGCCATGTGCTTGCCACGGGCTTCAGCGAGACCGGAGATGTTAACTAAGTCTTTGATTTCATTGGTGCCGGCTGCAGGATTTGAACCTGCGACCCCCTGATTACAAATCAGGTGCACTACCACTGTGCTAAGCCGGCGTCCGGGCGGGTTATAGACCGATTGGCGTGCGTGCGCCAACACCGCGGTCGCCGGCCGCGGCCTTGCGTCGGGGCTGTCAGGACGGCGGGGAGAAGATGTCGATCGCCTCGTACCCGCCGGCCGAGTTGAGCGTGTGCGGGCCGAAGGGACCGGCGGCCGCGCGCAGGGTTCCGGCGACGGCGAGGCGGGCCGTCGGCGTCTCGGCGTAGTCCTCCGTGGTCAGGCGCTCGACGCGGCACAGCGTGAGCGCCCAACCGTAGCCCTGGGAGCAGTCCTGGGCCGGTCGCCACAGCGCCCCGTCGGCCTCGAACATCTCGCCGGCCGGGCGCGCGCCGCGCCGATCGACGACGACGGGGTTCATCGGATGCGGCGTCCACGGACCTTCGAGGTGGTCGGCGAAGAACAGCGACAGCGCGTCCCAGCTCGACCCGGCGCGGGTGCCGGCCAGCGTCTGGCTGCCGGCCGCGAGCCACAGGCGGCCGTTGCGGGCGAACAGCGTCGCATCGTGATAGGGGCCGTCGAGGAGGCGCGCGTGGAGCGCGAAGCGGCCTGGAAACGGATCGGCGCGATAGAGGTCGATCCCGCCGCCGGCGGAGCTCTCGGGGATCATCCAAACCCGGCCGTCGTGTGCGAAGACCTGCGGATAGGAGAGGTGGGTCTCGCGCTCGAGCAGTGGCCGCGGCGTCGGGAAGCGGCCGTCGGGCCCGAGCACGGCGTGCGCGATCAGGCCGCGCCGCGTGGCGAAGGGGAACTCCTCGACGAAGAGGTGCAATTGGCCCTGGTGCTGGAACAGGAACGGGTCGGCATAATACCGCCGGCCATCGTCCGGCAGCAGCGTGAAGTCCGCGAGGTCGAGCGGGCGCGCCGTTCCGGTGCGGCTGCCGTGACCGGCGCGGTAGCCGACGCGCCACTGGCCGGGCGGCGTGCTGCGGCGGTCGAGCCAGCGCCGGCCCTTTGCGGCGAGGGTCGCGGCGACGAAGCGGGCCGCGGTGCCCGCGCCGGCGGCGGTCCTCGGTATCGGTCCCGCGACGCGCGGCGTCAGCGGCCGGCGGCGGGCCAGATCGGCGGCGGCGGCGGCGAGCGCCTCGGCGACACGCGCCAGGACCATCGCCGCCGAGGCGTCGAGCAGCTGCGGGTCCTCGAGCGCGGGCAGGGCGTAGGGGACGGCTCTCGATTCCGCGGGCGAGCCGTCGTCGCACGACACCGAGACGACGGGCGCGCGCCCCGCGAGCAGGGCGGCCCACAGCGAAGCCGCACCCGGCCTTCCGTCGTAGAGCGGCCGGAGGCGCCGCGCGGGGGCGGCCGGGCGGAGGGACGGGGCGCTGCCCGCGGTGGCGCCCGCCGCATCGCGAGACCGGCCCGGGTCGCAGAGATCGATGGCGAGGTCGGCCGTGGCGTCCGCGACCGTCTCACCCTGGGACAGGGCACCGAGCAGCGGATCTGAGGCCGCGAGCACGTCGAACGGGGACGGGTGCGGCGCGCGGCCGGCGGCGCGCTCGAGCCGGAGCAGCAGCGCGGCCGCTGCCGGTGCGCCGGACGTGTCCCGGCGGCCGGGCCCGTTGCCGCCCCCGGCGGGTGCGCGATGGCTCGCTGCGGTGCCGAGCCCGATCCGGACGAGCCCGCGCGCCGCCAGCTCGGCTGCGAGCCAGCCATGCCAGCGCAACGGAGCGCGGGTGTCGAGGATCAGCGAGATGCGCATCGGCGTGTCGTCGGGACTTGAAGGGTTCGGATGGCGGAGGTTGCGGGCGTCATCAGTCCATTAGAGCAATCGACGTGCCGGTCCAGCGGCTATTGAACACTGGCCAGTCCGGCGGTCCGGTGGTGTCGGCATGAACAATGCACCCACCTGGAGTGTATGCCGGAATCCGGGTGGACGGCGTCCACGGTGCTGCGCGGCCTTCGGCGCATTGCGAAGGCCCGGCCGGGCGTGAGAAGAGAGCGTGCGCCGCGCCTCGGGGCTCGGAGCAGGCCCGCAAGGCCGTTACACCCGGTACGAGGCGGTGGACACCGCCGCGGCCGTGACACGAGGACCATGCTGCTCCGACAGACCATACTCTACCTGCCGGCGCAGATCGTCGGGCCCGTCTTCCAGTTCGTGTCGGCGGTGGTGTGGACCTACTACCTGCCGCCGGCGGAGATGGGCGCCTTCGCGCTGATCGTGGCGGCGCAGGAACTCGTCTATCTCGGCACGCTGTTCTGGTTCGGCCTCTACACCGTGCGCTATTTCGACGGCACGGGCGGGGCCGATGCGCGCCAGTCCTATCTCGACACCGAGCTCTTGCTTTTCCTGGCGGCGACGGCGGCGACGTTCGCGGCGGCGCTGCTGCTGCCATGGCTGACGTCGGTCGTGCTGACGCCCGGCATGGTCGCGGCGAGTGCGGTCTACATGGCGAGCCGGGCGCTCGTAACGCACCTGACCGATCGCGCCCGGACCGAGGCCGATACCCTCGCCTACACGGTGCTGCAGTCGGTGTGGCCGGTGCTCGGGCTCGTGATCGGCCTCGTGCTGGTCGAGATCCTGGGACCGACCGCCTCGTCGGTGCTGTGGGGCTATGCGGCGGCGCAGGTGCTGTCGCTGCTCATCGCGTTCGCCCGTCTCGGCGTCGGCAGGAGCCCGCGCGCGGCGCAGCGCGACATGGTGCAGGCGGCGTTGAAGTATGGCCTGCCGCTGACGTTCGGCGCGGTGCTGGTGTGGGTCGCGAACAACGGCGTGCGGTTCGTGCTCGAATGGACCGAGGGCGCCGCCGCGGTCGGTCTCGTCACGGTCGGATGGGCGCTCGGCCTCCGCGCCGCGGGGTTCGCGTCGATGCTGGTGACCGCGGCGGCATTCCCGCTGGCCGTCAAGCGGGCGCGCGAGGGCGGCATGGCGGAGGGGCAGGCCCAGCTCGAGCGCAACGGCGTGCTGCTGCTCGCGGCGCTGGCGCCGGCGGCGGCGGGGCTGTTCGCGGTCAGCGAGCCCTTGGTGCGGCTCGTCATTGCCGAGACCTATCGCGAGATCACGGTCGAGGTGCTGCCGCTCGCCATCGTATCGGGCGCGCTCAGGAACTTCCGCCTGCACTTCGGCGAGCAGGTGTTCCTGCTCAACGAGAAGCCGGAGGTGCCGCTGGTCAACGACGTGGTGGACGCGGCGCTGACGGTGGTCGGTGCAGGTATCGGGCTGTGGCTCGGCGGATTGACGGGAGCGGTCGAGGGTGCGGCGGTGGGCGCCCTGGTCAGCCTCGTCGGGACGCTCGTGGTGGCGTGGCGCTGGTACCGCTTCGCGCTGCCGCTTCGGGACGGCGTGCGGATCCTCGCAGCGGCGGCGGTCATGGGGCTCGCCGTGGGGCTGCTGCCGACGGTGCCGACGGTCGCGAGCCTGGCGCTCGCCATGGCCGCCGGCACGGCGGTCTACGGGGCGTTGCTGGCCGCGTTCTATCCGGCCGAGACGCGGCTCGCGGCCGGATGGGCGGCGAGGGCGCTCGGGCGCTGAGCCTCGGCCGGGCGGACGGGTGCGGATCGAATTGTCGTTGGGGCGAAGGGTGCGGCGGGTGCCGGCGACGGGCGGCGAAAGGCAGAGACAAGTCATGAAGCATCGGTTGTGCGTGATCCATTCGTTCGATCCCCGCGGCGCCAAGGTCGGCGGGCTCGAGACCTTCATCCGCGACATGATCGCGTTCCTGCCCGAGGACTTCACGTTCCTGATGATCGGCGTCGACGCGCTGGGCGACCGCACGCTCGGCGAGGTTTCCACGGTCGAGCTGCGCGGCCGGTCGTTCGAGTTCCTGCCGGTGCTTTCATTTCCGGACGACAAGGCGCGCGAGGCGGCGCGGAGCATCCGCCAGTCGATCAACTTCCAATTCATGCAGGGTCTGCTGCGGCACCTGCCGGCGGTGCGGCGTGCGCTGCGGGAGCGGCCGACCAGCGTCGATCTGCAGCGGGTCGAGTTCGCGACGCTCGTGCGGATGCTCGGCATCCCGTTCGTGCAGATGCTGCACGGGGAGGGCGCGCCGAAGCGGCAGATGGACAGCCTCCTGAAGAGCTACCGCTACGTGCACAACATGAACGAGTGGCTGGCGGTCAAGGCGTGCGACAAGTTCCTGTGCGTCAACCCGATCATCACCGAGCGCATCCGCGCGACCTATCCGTTCGCGGCCGGGAAGATCGACACGCTGTCGACGTGGGTCGATACGCGGACGTTCGCGACGCGGCCCTATCCGCCCGACGACGGCTTCCGGATCGCGTTCGCGGGCCGGCTCGATCTGTTCAAGGTGCCGCCCCTGATGTTCAAGTCGGTGGCGAAGTTGCGGGAGATGGGAATCCCGGGCGTCGAGTTCCACTACATGGGAACGAGCGACCCGGAGCGGTTCCCCGAGTTCGCGGCAATCCGTGACATCACGACGCTGCACGGGTTCAAGACGGCCGACGGCGTGGCCGAGGTGCTCGGTCGGGTGCACGCGGGCATCCTCACCTCCGAGTTCGAGGGGATGCCGTTCTCGGTATTGGAAACCCTGGGCGTGGGGCGCCCGGTGTGCGCGATCCACCTGCCGCAGCTCGCGAGCGTCATCAAGGACGGCGTTTCGGGTCGTCTCGTCGCGCGGTCGGCGAGCGAGGACGACATGGCGGCGCGGCTCGCCGCGGCGTTCGCCGACATGCGCGTCAGGATGCGGGCGGGCGAGGTGACGCCCGAGGGTGTGTCGCACGAGATCCGCGACTTCACGCCCGAGCGGCAGCTCTCGATCTGCTACGAGAACCACCGCGAGCTGCAACGCGGGAGGTGGGGCGCCGGTCGTTCCGGCGGCACGATCGTCAGCGCGGCGGCATCGCTCTGATCGCGTCGGCGATTGCCGTCCACGCCGGCTT
>JAKAML010000113.1 GCA_021812845.1 Pseudomonadota bacterium | reverse complement strand
GGAACGCGTGTCGGCACGCGCCAGGTGGAAGGCTCACCGCAGGAGAGTCGCAAGGCGCAACACCGAACGCGCGTGCCGGCCGGCGCGCGGAACGCGTGTCGGCACGCGCAAACGAGAGAGCTACTGCGCCGTCCACCCGCCGTCGATCGGCAGCGCGATGCCGGTGATCGAGCGCGCGCCCTCCGAGCACAGGAACACCGCCGCCGCCGCGACCTCCTCGACGGTCACGAACCGCTTGGTCGGCTGCGCCTTGAGCAGCACCTCGCGCACCACCTCGCCCTCGGTCATGCCGCGTGAGCGCGCGGTGTCGGGGATCTGCTTTTCCACGAGCGGCGTCATCACGTAGCCGGGGCAGAGCGCATTGACGGTGATGCCGTGCTCGGCGACCTCGAGCGCCACCGTCTTGGTCAGCCCGTAGAGGCCGTGCTTGGCGGAGACGTAGGCCGATTTCATCGGCGAGGCGACGAGCGAATGCGCCGAAGCCACGTTGACGATCCGGCCCCAGCCCGCCCGCTTCATGTCCGGCACCACCGCCTTGATGGCGTGGAACGCCGCCGTCAGGTTGAGCGCCAGGATCTGGTCCCACTTCTCCGCCGGGAACTCCTCGATCGGCGCGACGTGCTGGATGCCGGCGTTGTTGACCAGGATGTCGACGCCGCCGAGCTGCTGCGCCGCCGCCGCCACGAGCCGCGGCACCTCCGCCGGCTCCGTCAGGTCGGCCGCGACGAACGCGACCCGCCGTCCGGTCTCGGCGGCGATCGCCGCCGCCTGTCGCTCGCCGTCCTTGCGCTTGGCCTCGGACGTGCCCGAGCCGTTGACCACGACGTCGGCGCCGTCCCGCGCCAGCCTGTCGGCGATGGCGAGGCCGATGCCGCTGGTCGAGCCGGTCACGAGCGCCCGCCGCCCGGCGAGCAACGGCACCCCATGTCCCGTCTTCGACGTCGCCGCCATGGGGCTTTCGTCCCGGCGCGTCAGGCGACGCGGCGCGGCGGCGTGAACGGCCGTGCCGCGGGGCCGCGCGCGTCGGCGGCGTCGCCCGTCTCCGGCACCGAGAGATAGTCGCGGCTGCGCGCCTTCGTGCGCGTGTCGCCGAACGCGCCGGCCTGCGGCGTGGCCATCGCCGCCATCGCGGTCACGACCCGCCGCGAGCTGTCGGAATACTGCTGGAACGCCGTCTGCCAGAACCGCATCTGCTCGCCGAACAGATCCTGCGGCGTCCGCGCCTGCGCCAGCCGGGAGGGGAATTCGAGGTACGCCTGTGCCCGCCGGCTCGCGAGCCCGATCATCTCGAGCTGCACCCGCGCCAGCCCCTTGGTCATCGGCTCGAACCCCTGCGCCGCCTGGTCCAAGCCGCCGAAGTAGGCCTGCATCATGTTCTGGCACGGGCCGAGGCCGCTCGACTCGAACTGCTGGCGGAAGGGCATGGACGGGTACTCCTCGGGATGCGACGCGATGCGGGGACGGGAATGGTGGACTTCGACCGACGCTATACATAGAGACGGCGTCGCTGCGGCGCAACTCGACTTCGATCTAAAGCTCACCGCAAGAGTTCGCGCCCGCGTCCGAGACATCTCTGCAAGTGACCGGAGGTGCTCGCCGGCGCTTTTACTTCGCCGCGGCTCGGCCGGTCGGCGATCCGCGATCGGTGCCATGGTCGGTGCCATGGTCGGCTCGGGCCACGGGTCGGGCTCGGGCGCGCACCTGGGCTCGTGCCGGGCTCGGCCCGCTCGTGACGGCGGCTCAAATGCTCGTACTGTCGCGCGCCACCACTTAAGATTGCACAAAGCTCACGAGGCAAAGACCACAGATAGTATAATCTCACGAATTCATTAACCAATATTGACACCTCTAAGTACATCTCCAACAATCGCGATGGCGAAACCACACGGCCACTGTCGTTTCGACCTCGTTGTTTACGTTTTGTTCGAGTTCTTGGCGTGCGGCGTCATCGTCTCAGGGGGTGCGGACTTGCGAGCGCCATCGCCGCCGCGTCCGTCGTCGCGCCCGCCGTCACGCCGTCGTCCGTCGATCGCGCCTGGGGCCAGCCTGCCCCCCAACCTGCCCCGTCGTGGGCCGCGACGGTGATCGCCGCGCCCGCCGAGAGCGATCCCTCGGGCCTCGCGCCGTTCTGGCGCGAGGTGTGGACCGGCGCCGACGCCACCTCCCGCAACTGGCTGCTGTACTCCGGCGTCACCATCGCCCCGTGGAGCGGCATTCACGACACCGGCTGGCGCCTCCGCTTCGCCGCCGGCTACGGCCAGTACCGGACCGATGGCACGGCGCGCCACCTGGTCGCCGCGGGCGCCGGCGGCGGCACCGTCGACGTCGCCTATCGCAGCCGCGGCCAGATCGCCTACGGCGACGTCCTCGTCGGCTACCTCTGGCGGCTCGGCGCCTTGACCGCCAAGGCTTTCGTCGGCGCCTCGATCATCGATCACCGCACCCTCGTGGCCGAGCAGTCGGCGACCGTGCTCGGCCCCAACGGCATACCCTTCGGCCTCGAGGTCGCCCTCGAAGGCGGCGAGGTCGGGCTCAAGACCGCGCTCGAGCTGTGGCTCAACCTGGGCTCGAATGCCTGGTCGTCGCTGGATCTGAACTGGACCAGCGCGCACGAGACCTACTCCGCCCGCCTGCGCGCGGCGTGGCGCGCCTGGCCGACCGTGTCGCTCGGCGTCGAGGGCATCCTCAACGGCAACGGCCAGCAGACGCTCGGGCGTTTCGCCTCCGATCTCGAACTCGGACAGCTCGAGCGGCGCGCCGGGCTGTTCCTGCGCTACGAGTGGTTCGGCGGCGAGGTGTCGCTGGCCGGCGGCCTGTCGGTGTCGCCCGGCGACAGCGCCCGGCCCTATGCGACGCTGAACTGGATCACCCAGTTCTGAGCCCGTCGCGCCGCGCCGTATCGAAACGACGACGCCGCGAGCTCAGAACGGCGCCGGCCCCTTGAGCGAGGCCAGGAAGAACGCCACGCCCATCAGCAGCACGAGGCTCGCGCCGACGATGCCGACCGCCGTCGACACCGCCGCCGCCCAGCCGCCGCCCGCGCTGCCGGCGAGGCGGGTCGCGAGCTCCCGCGAGCCGACCGCCAGCGCGGCCAGCACCGAGACGGTGATCGCGGTGCCGATCGCCATGGCGAAGGTGGCCATGACACCGGCCCACATCAGGCCCTGCGAGATCGCGAACAGCAGCACGAGGATGGCGCCGGTGCACGGCCGGATGCCGACCGAGACCGCGAGCGCCAGCGCCTTCGACCAGCTCCACGCCCCCTCGAGATCCCGCGGCGAGGGAATGTGGTCGTGGCCGCAACCGCAGTCCGGCCCATGGTCGTGGGCGTGGGCGTGGCGGTGGCCGTCGGCATGGGCGTGGACGGCTGCGGGGCGAGGCCCGCCGGGTGCCGCAGCCGCCCGCGGCGCGTGGCCCTGTCCCTGTCCCTGTCTCTGCACCTGTCCGTGCGCGAGGCCGTGTCCTCCGTGTCCGTGGTCGTGGTGCGCGTGGTCGTGGTCGTGACCGCAGCAGCCGGCATGGTCGTGCTGGTGATGCGCATGGGCATGAGTGTGAGCGTGCTGAAGGTCGTGCCCGTGACCGGGCCCGTGTGCCGGAACCGGCGCCGCCGCGGCGGACGTGGCGCGCGCCGCCCGGCGCGCAACGAAGGGCTTCAACTGGCCGTAGAGCAGCCAGGCGCCGACGCCGGCCACCAGCGCCCAGCTCAGCGTCTCGATCCACGCCTCGGCCGACTTCATGGTCAGGCTCGTGGCCTTGAGCGCGACCGACAGGATGCCGACGATGAGCAGCGCCGAGAGCGCCTGGAAGAACGCGGCGAGAAAGCTCAGCAGGATGCCGCGCTTGACCGTGCGCTCGTTGGCCAGCACGTAGGCCGAGATCACCGCCTTGCCATGGCCGGGGCCGGCGGCATGGAGCACGCCGTAGGCGAAGCTCAGCCACGCCAGCACGAAGGTGGCGTTGACCGGATCGGACTTGAGCCCGCGCACGGCCGTGACGAGCTCGCGGTTGAGCCGCTGCTGGGTGGCGAGCACCCACGCCCACGTCCGCTCGACGACGCCCATCTCCGCCGCCGCGACCGGCTTGGCCGCCGACGGCCTCAGCGCATTGAGCCCCCGCTCGGCCGCCGGCGGCGCCGCCCCGAGCGGACCGCGCGGCGACGGATCCTGCGCCGACGCCGGCTGGGCCAGCGCCAACAGCAGCATGAGCGCCGCGCCCACGGCGGCCAGCATCGGCAGGATCGAGTTCGGCAGGGACGAGACCGTGAGCCGTTGCGCCGCCGTCATCCGCGTCCCTCCGCTGTCGTCGCCACGCCGCTTCGCCCGATCCGATCGCCGGCCGGCATCATGTCTTGGGACAGCTGACGGTGACGGACTTCATCATGCCGATCGACGCCGCGGCGCCGCCCAGCTCCTGCTGGAAGGCCTGGCCGAGCCGCTCGAGCTCGGCCTTGTCCTGCTCCGCCGCGACGACGTTGGCCTGGCATCCGGCCGGCGCGCCCTCGCTCAGCCGCACCGGCTTGTCCTTCGCGAGATCGAAGGCGATGAAATAGCTCGGGTCGGAGACCGCGAACGCGAACCCGTCCGCCTCCGCCAGCACCGGCTGCGCCAACGGCAGCACGAAGTTCAATGACAGCACGCCGTCCTTGTACTCGAGCCAGTAGTCCTGCGGCGCCGCGGTCTTCAGAGGCTGGCCGCCGAGCCGCGGCTGCGTGAAATAGTCGAACTCCTTGAGCCCATCCATGTTGACCTGCGCCAGCTCCGCGAGCTCCTTGCGGTCGTAGGCGCCGTCGCCGTTGGCGTCGAGCCCCTGGATGGCCATCGTCGTGTAGAGTTCGTCGAAGCTCCAGCGGTGCCGGAAGCCGGTGATCGTGCCCTTGTCGTAGACGACCGTGGTCTCGACCGACACCCAGACGTGGGGGTGCGCCGCAGCGGGCGACGCCGCCGCGACCACGGCCGCCAGCGTCGCCACCGCGCCCGCCGCCAGGCCCCGGCCCTGTCCCGAGCCCTGTCCTAAGCCCTGTCCCGAGCCCTGTCCCGAGCCCGCGTCGCGTGTGGTCATTCCGGCCATCCCTTGTCCGGCGCCGTCCGGTCGGCGCACGTCACAGTTATCTAGGTCGGCGGCGATTGTACGGCAATGCGCTCCGCCGCCATTGCCGCGCGCCCCGATGCCGCTCCGGCTGGCCCCCGTCGGCGCCGGCCGTCCGGGACATGGCCCGCCCGACCCGCTCGGACGCCGATCTCCCGCGCTCGTGCGCAGCGCGCCGACCGCCCTCCCGCCCGCCTCCCCGTCCGCACACCCGCTCGCTCACCCGTTCCTTCGCCCGCGCGTTCCTTCGCTCGCCCGTTCGCCACCCGTTCACCCGCCCGACTGCCCGACCACCCTCACCCCTGCCCTCTCCCTTGCCTGCCCACCTTCTCCCCTGCCCGCACCTTCGCCCTCTCCCTTGCCCTTGCCCTTGCCCTAGCCCTAGCCCTAGCCCTCTCCCTTGCCCTCTCCCTTACCCTCTCCCTTGCCCTCTCGCTTGCCCTCTCGCTTGCCCTCTCGCTTGCCTTCTCCCTTGCCTTCTCCCTTGCCTTCTCCCTTGCCTTCTCCCTTGCCCTCTCGCTTGCCTTCTCCCTTGCCTTCTCCCTTGCCTTCTCCCTTGCCTTCTC
>JAKAML010000112.1 GCA_021812845.1 Pseudomonadota bacterium | reverse complement strand
CGCACCATCGCGCGGTAGCTGTCGAGCACCTGCGGCGCGACCGTGCAGCCGGTGTAGTTGACGATGGCGTTGACCTTGCGACCGGCCAGCGCGACCCGCCGCTCGACCTCGGCCCTGATGCGCTCCACGTCGCGCTCGGAGACGATCTCGAGCTGCTCGAAGTTGACGAACAGCATGTTGAGCGCCGGCTCGTAGCTGAAGCGGCTCGCGAACGGCACCGTCAGCAGCTTGGCGCGCAGCGACATCGGGCCCGGATCGAAGATCTGCTCGTCCATCAGCGCCGGCGCCTCGACGATGGGCTCGAAGTCCATGTGGGCGAGGATGTCGCGGCGGATGTCGATGCCGGGCGCGACCTCGGCGAGCTCGAGCCCGCGCGGCGTCAGGCGGAAAACGCAGCGCTCGGTGACGTAGAGCACGGGCTGGCCGCGCCGGAGCGCGACCTCGCCCGAGAACGTGCGGTGCTCGACGTCGCGGACGAACTTCCTCGACTTGCCGTCCTTGCGGATCGCGAGGCGGCCGTCGCCGACCGCGATCTCGAGCCCGCCGGCGGTGAAGGTGCCGACGAACACGACCGCCTTGGCGGCCTGGCTGATGTTGATGAAGCCGCCGGCGCCGGCGAGGCGGGGCCCGAACTTCGAGACGTTGAGATTACCCTGCCGGTCGGCCTGGGCGAGGCCGAGGAAGGCGATGTCGAGGCCGCCGCCGTCGTAGAAATCGAACTGGTAGGGCTGGTCGATGATGGCCTGGGTATTGGTCGCGGCGCCGAAGTTGAGCCCCGACGCCGGCACGCCGCCGATGACGCCGGGCTCGGCGGTCAGCGTCATGAGGTCGATCACCTGTTCCTCGGCGGCGACGGCGGCGATGCCTTCCGGCATCCCGATGCCGAGGTTGACGACCGCACCCGGCTTCAATTCGAGGGCGGCGCGGCGGGCGATGATCTTGCGCTCGTCCATGGCGAGCGGCGCGAGGGAGGTCATCGGCACGCGCATCTCGCCGGCGAAGGCGGCGCTGTAGGGCTCGGCAAAGGTCTGCATGTGGTACTCGGGCTTCTCCGCCACCACCACGCAGTCGACGAGGATGCCGGGGATCTTGACCTGGCGCGGGTTGAGCGTGCCCTGCTCGGCGATGCGCTCGACCTGGACGATGACGAGGCCGCCGGAGTTGCGCGCGGCGGTGGCGAGCGAAAGCGCCTCGAGCGTCAGCGCCTCGCGCTCCATGGTGACGTTGCCGTCGCGATCCGCCGTGGTGCCGCGGACGATCGCGACGTCGATCGGGAACGTCCTGTAGAGCAGCGCCTCCTCGCCGTCGAGGTCGATCAGGCGGACGAGATCCTCGGTGGTGCGGGCGTTGATCTTGCCGCCGCCGTGACGCGGATCGACGAAGGTGCCGAGCCCGACCCGCGACAGGTGGGCGGGCTTCCTGGCGGCGATGTCGCGGTAGAGGTGGGAGATGACGCCCTGCGGCAGGTTGTAGGCCTCGATCTCGCCCGCGACCGCCAGCGCCTGCAGTTTCGGAACGAGCCCCCAGTGGCCGCCGACGACCCGGCGCACGAGGCCCTTGTGGCCGAGGTGGTTGAGCCCGCGCTCCTTGCCGTCGCCCTGGCCGGCCGCATAGACGAGCGTCAGGTCGCGGGGCTGGCCCATGCCGTCGGCGCTCGCCTTCGCGGCCTCGAGCCAGCGCGCCTCGAGCGCAATGGCCACGTTCTCGGCGAAGCCGATGCCGACGAAGCCGCCCGTCGCCACGGTGTCGCCGGAGCGGATCAGGGCAACGGCGTCCCGCGCCGACACGATCTTGCCGGTGCCCAGCGCGCCCAGGGAGCGCAGCGCCTCGTGGCGCGGATCCTTCTGGCTGTGCATCGCTTGCGCTCCATGCTGCGGCCCGTCCGCGGCGGCGTCGCGAGGCGACCCGGCCGGAACCTAGACGACGTGCGGTTGTGGTCTTGCGACTCGGGGCCCGTCAAGCGGCGAAACGCAGGGAATCACCCGTCGACGTGGTCGTCGGCGTCCATCGGCCGCCGCACCGGGGGCGGTCCGGGGCGGGTCGGCATCACGGCCAGGATCAGCACCATCGGCGGTAGGATGAAGCCCCAGGCGACCCAGAACCCGACGTCGCGGTTCTTGACCCCCGCGATGATGCCGGCGATCGCCGCCGAGACGAGCGCGGTGAAGCCCCAGATGACGATGTATTGCAGGGCCATGCCCGGATGCCTTCCATGCGCCGCCGCACGGGCGCTCCCCCGAGAGGTGCACACCAACTGTGGCGAATTCAAGCGGCAACGGCAGCGCGGTTAACGCGAGGCCCGTTTCCCCGCGCCGCCGGCCGCGAAATCGAGGCCGAGGTCGAGCACCGGGGCGGAATGGGTCAGCGCGCCGACCGAGATCAGATCGACGCCCGTCTCGGCGATCCGGCGCACGGTGTCGAGCGTGACCCCGCCCGAGGCCTCCGTCAGGACGCGGCCCGCGGCCATGGCGACGGCGCGGCGGAGGTCGTCGGGTGTCATGTTGTCGAGGAGGACGGCGTCGATGGGGTGCCTGAGCGCCAGGGCGAGCTGGTCGAGCGTGTCGACCTCGACCTCGACCTTGACCAGATGCCCCGCCGTCCGCCGCGCCGCCGTGATCGCCTTCTCGAGCGAGCCGGCGGCGACAATGTGGTTGTCCTTGATCAGGATCGCGTCGAAGAGGCCCGCGCGGTGGTTGCCGCCGCCGCCGCAGCGCACGGCGTACTTCTCGAAGGCGCGCAGGCCGGGCGTGGTCTTCCTCGTGTCGACGATGGCGGCGGCGGTGCCGGCGACGGCGTCGACGTAGCGGCGCGTCAGGGTGGCGATGCCGGACATGCGGCCCATGAAGTTCAACGCCACCCGCTCGGCGGTGAGGATCGCGCGCGCCGGACCGGCGATGCGGGCGATCGCGGCACCGGGCGCGACGGCTCCGCCGTCCGCGATCTCGACCTCGAAGCGCAGCTCCGGATCGAGCGCGTGGAACGCGGCCCGCGCGAGCGCGGTGCCGGAGACGACGCCCGCCCGGCGCGCGGCGAGCACCGCCTCGGCGCGTGCGGCGGCCGGCACCGTCGCATCGGTCGTGATGTCGCCCGCGAGGCCGAGATCCTCGGCCAGCGCGTCGGCGACGGCGCGCGCGACGAGATGGGCGGGAAGCGGTGGCGGCACCCCGGCCGGTGCGGCGGGCTTCGATCGCGTGGCCATGGTCAGCCGTCGCTCCCCGCGTCCGCCGCTCCGTCTGCTGCAAGCGCCGCCTGGGCGGCGGCGAGGCGCGCCACGGGCACGCGGAACGGCGAGCACGACACGTAGTCGAGGCCGACGTCGTGGAAGAAGCGAACCGAGGCCGGGTCGCCGCCGTGCTCGCCGCAGATGCCGACCTTGAGGCCGGGTTTGGCAGCGCGGCCGCGCGCGACGCCCATCCGCACCAGCTCGCCGACACCCTCGACGTCGATCGACACGAACGGGTCGATGTCGAACACGCCCTTCTCCTGGTAGCTCGACAGGATCGGGCTCGCGTCGTCGCGCGACAGCCCGAGCGCAGTCTGCGTCAGGTCGTTGGTGCCGAAGGAGAAGAAGTCGGCGCCGGCGTCGCCGTCGGCGATCTCGCGCGCGCGGAGCACGGTGCGCGGCAGCTCGACCATGGTGCCGAGCACGAACGGCACCGCGACGCCGGTCTCGCGCGCGACCGCCGCGGCCTCGCGGCGGATGATGTCGGCGAGGAGATCGTACTCGCGGCGATAGGCGACGAGCGGGATCATGATCTCGACCGCGACCTTATGCTCGATCCGCCGGCCGACCGCGACCGCGGCCTCGAAGATGGCGCGCGCCTGCATCTCGGTGATCTCGGGGAAGCGGATGCCGAGCCGGCAGCCACGGAAGCCGAGCATCGGGTTGAACTCCGAGAGCTCGGAGACGCGCGCCTCGAGCCGCTCGAGCGGAATCTTGAGCGCCGCCGCCACCGCCTCGGCCTCGCGCTGGTGATGGGGCAGGAACTCGTGCAGCGGCGGATCGAGGAGGCGCACGGTGACGGGCAGCGGCGCCATCATCTCGAACATGGCCTCGAAGTCGGCGCGCTGCATGGGCAGGATCCTCGCCAGCGCGGCGCGGCGGCCCTTCTCGTCGGTGGCGCAGATCATCTCGCGCATGGCGAGGATGCGCGCCTCCTCGAAAAACATGTGCTCGGTGCGGCAGAGGCCGATGCCCTCGGCGCCGAAGTCGAGCGCCTGGCGGGCATCGCGCGGGGTGTCGGCGTTGGCGCGGACCCCGAGCGTGCGGCGGCGGTCGGCCCAGCCCATGATGGTGCGGAAGGCGTCCGAGAGCTTCGGCTGGCGCATCTCGGCGCGGCCCTGGATCACCTGCCCGGTCGAGCCGTCGATCGTGATCATGTCGCCGCGCTTCAGGACCACCTTCCCGGCGGTCAGCGTGCCCGCCTTGACGTCGATCCGGAGCGTGCCGACGCCCGACACACACGGCCGGCCCATGCCGCGCGCGACGACGGCGGCGTGGCTCGTCATGCCGCCCCGCTGGGTCAGGATGCCGGCGGCGGCGTGCATCCCGTGCACGTCCTCCGGGCTCGTCTCGACGCGGACCAGGATCACCCGCCGGCCCTTGGTCCGCTGCTCCTCGGCGTCGTCGGCGGTGAACACGATCTCGCCAGAAGCGGCGCCGGGAGAGGCCGGCAGCCCGGTGGCGATCACCTGCCGCGCGGCCGCGGGGTCGATGGTCGGGTGCAGGAGCTGGTCGAGCGAGCGCGGATCGATGCGGCGCACCGCCTCGTCCTCGCTGATGATGCCTTCGGCGGCGAGATCGACGGCGATCCTGAGCGCAGCCTCGGCGGTGCGCTTGCCGCTCCTCGTCTGCAGCATCCAAAGCTTGCCGTCCTGGATCGTGAACTCGATGTCCTGGACGTCGCGATAGTGCGCCTCGAGCTCGGCGAAGATCGACTTGAGCTCGGCAAAGGCGCCGGGCATCAGCTCCTCGAGGGTGGCGCTCCTGGCGCCGAGCTCGCTGCGCGCGGCGTTGGTCAGGAGCTGCGGTGTGCGGATGCCGGCGACCACGTCCTCGCCCTGGGCGTTGACCAGGAACTCGCCGTAGATCTCCTTGGCACCGGTCGAGGGATTGCGCGTGAAGGCGACGCCGGTCGCCGAGCGCGGCCCCATGTTGCCGAACACCATGGCCTGCACGTTCACGGCGGTGCCCCAGGCGTCGGGAATGTCGTGCAGACGACGGTAGGTGATGGCGCGCGCGTTCTGCCACGAATCGAGCACCGCGCGGATCGCGCCCCAGAGCTGCGTGCGCACGTCCTGCGGGAACGTGGTCTCGATCTCGCGCTCGATCGCGCCCTTGTACTCGGCCACGATCTCCTGCCAGTCGTCGGCCTCGAGGGCCGTGTCGGAGGCGAGGCCGTTGAGGTTCTTGTAGTTCGAGAGGATGTCCTCGAACACGCCGTGATCGACGCCGAGCACCACGTCGCCGTACATCTGGATGAAGCGGCGGTAGCTGTCGTAGGCGAAGCGGCGGTCGCCGGAGCGTAGCGCGAGGCCTTCGACCGTCTCGTCGTTGAGGCCGAGATTGAGGATCGTGTCCATCATGCCGGGCATCGACGCGCGCGCGCCCGAGCGCACCGACACCAGCAACGGTGACTTGATGTCGCCGAAGGTCGCTCCGACCGCC
>JAKAML010000111.1 GCA_021812845.1 Pseudomonadota bacterium | reverse complement strand
ATCGGCGGCGGAACCCTCCGCCCGACGGCTACTGCACCCGCCGGCCGAGCGAGAACTCGCCCTTCTCGACGCGGCCCTCGAGCCCGCGGGCGAGCGACGCCACGGCCTCCTCGCCGTAGAGCGAGACGAGATCGGTCAGCGCCGTGAACAGCGCCGCATAGGCCATCATCTGCGGCGGCACGCCCATTTCCGAGCCTTCGTCCCAGGCCGCCAGCATCAGGTTGAGCGCGGTGAAGCTGTCGTCGTCGCGCTCGCCGAACTTCAGATCCTCAACGCGCATGGCACTCCCCTCGTTTGCCCTCGAACTCTTCTTCTCGTCGCGTCGCCTTCGCTCGGTGCCGGGTCACACGGTGCCGGCGCGGGAGCCCCCTCGCTCCCCATCGTGATCTAGCACGCGGCCGGCCGCGACAGAGCGGCATCTACAATTCATTGTAAACTCCGGGTTGACCCGCCGCGTCCGCGGCGTTCCGCTCATCCACAGCCGTTTCGGCGCCGCCGGGACGCGCTCGGCCGCGGTCACGGGATGGTCCGGACCAGGGTCTCGGAGATCTGCGCGCCCTCCGTCAGGAACCGCGCGATCGTCGTCTGCGCGGTCGGGGTGCAGGTCACGTAGGTGCGGCTGTAGCTGCGGTAGCCCTGATTGAAGCTGCGTGTGAGCTTGGCGCGCCGCAACGCGGAGGAGCCCTCGGCGTTGACGAGCTCGGTCATGCGATCGCGCCAGAGCTGGCCGTCGCCGGCGTTGCACAGCTCCCGCAGGTAGTGCACGGCGCCGAGGATCTCGGACAGCCGCAGCAGGCGGTCGTCGTAGGGCTTGTTGTCGGGCTGGTTGGCCGCGGCCGGCCCGGTCGCGACGACGAGCGCGGCGAGCGCCACCGCCACGACCCGCCCGACGACGCCGGACGGATCCGGGGCCGGAGCTCGGCGGTCGTGGCAACTGAGGTGTGGCATGGGCTCCCCGTGGCGCGTCAGGGCCGACGCTGATCCCCGATCATGGCGCGGGCGCGACCGATAAGCGGAAGCAGGCCATCGGTCAACGGCAGCGCCGCGAGCGCGGCGGGTTCATGGAACCGGGCCCGGCGGGCATCGCTCGCCGCAAGCGGCCGGACACCGCCCGCCGCCCGGCCGGCGAATACGCTGATCGCGTAGCGCCGCGCGCCCAGGCCCACGTCGACCGACAGACGATGGACCGCGACCAGCACCAGCGGGCCCGCAGTCAGGCCCGTCTCCTCCGCCAGCTCGCGCCGCGCCGCCGCCTCCGCCGTCTCTCCGGGCTCGAGATGCCCGCCCGGCAGGCTCCAGCGGCCGGCCGCCGCGCCTGTCGCCCGCTCGACGAGCAGCACGTCCTCGCCGCGGAGCAGGACCACGCTGGCCGCGGTGACGACGTCGTCCGCCGCGTCCTCGCCGGCGCGGGTGAAGTCGTCCGAGGGGTGGTCATCGCCCGTTGCCGACATTACGTTCCCGCCACCGCGGCCCGTCCCGGCCGTCGCGTCCCACCGGAGGCCGCGCCATGTGCTCGCGCTACAGCCTGACGTCGCCGCCCGAGGCCGTCCGATCCTACTTCAAGGCGCGCAATTCTCCGAACTTCCCGCCGCGCTACAACATCGCGCCGACGCAGCCGGTGCTGATCGCCAGGCACGATGCGAAGGCGGAGCGCGAGCTGACCCTCGTCCGCTGGGGCCTGATCCCGTCCTGGGTCAAGAACCCGGCCGAGTTCACGACGATCATCAATGCCCGCGCCGAGACCGCCGCCGAGAAGCCGTCGTTCCGCGCCGCGCTGCGTCATCGCCGCTGTCTCGTCCCGGCCGACGGCTTCTACGAGTGGATCGGCAAGCCGGGTGCCAAGCGGCCGCACCTGATCCGTCCGAAGGCCGGCGGCCCGATGGCGTTCGGGGCGCTCGCCGAGCACTGGATGGGGCCGGACGGCAGCGAGATCGAGACCATGGCCATCCTGACCGTCGCCGCCAACCGGACCGTTTCGGTGTTGCACGACCGGATGCCGCTGATCCTCGAGCCCGATGCCTTCGAGACCTGGCTCGATTGCCGGCCCGGGACCGCGGCCGACGTGCTGCCGCTGCTGGTCCCGGCCGCCGACGACCTGCTCGAGATCGTCGAAGTATCGGCGCGGCTCAACAACCCGCGCAACGAGGGTCCCGAGGTGCAGGAACCGGTCCGGACGACGCTCCTCTGAGGGGCCGCGGCGGCGCCGGAGTCCGGGCACGGAGCAAAGCCGCGGCGCATGGCCACGGAGCATCCCGCAACGGCTTGATCCGGCTCGCGTCCCCGAAATTGACCAACTTTGCGAACAGCCACCCGCGGCCCTCGCCCTGCCGCCGCAGCTCCGCTATCTTCCGCGGTCAAAGGTGTGCCGTTTTCCACCCCTAGTGTGATGATCGAGACGTCCGTTTCATTCTGTCTCGACAGGCCGGGACGGTCCTCTCGATCTGAATCACAGTAGCCTCGGCCGAACGGCGGGGGGGCGGCCGCGGCGCGAACGGGACGGGCGTGAGGAGTAGCGTGATGGGTTACCGGGGCGACGATCTCGACCTCAGGACTCCACAGACCTGGGGAGCGGGAGGAGGCGCGGGGGGGGTGCCGGATGCGGGCTGGAGCGGCGCCGAGGCGGGCCGCGGACGTGGCTATGCCGGCCGCGGTCCGATCTGGGTCGACGACACGCTGCTCGCCTGTGCCAACCACGCCTTCGATGTCGCCCTCGCGCACCGCGCCGGCGAGGTCCGGATCGAGCATCTGCTCTACGCGCTGACCCGCATCGACGCTGCCGCCGAGACGCTCGAGAAGCGTGGCGTCCGCGTCGCGGGCCTGCGCCGCGAGAGCGCCACCGTGATCGCGAGCGACATCCCGGTCGGGCTGCCCGCCACGGGCGGCGCCGTGCCGCGCCGGTCGGAGGGACTCGAGGACGCGCTGCGCCTCGCCGCCGCGGAGGCCGGCCGCCGCAACGCGCCCGCCACGCCCGACGATCTCCTGACCGTGCTGCTCGACATCCGTCCCGACCTGCCGGGCCTCGGCCTCCTCGCCCGCCACGCCGTGCGCGACCCTCTGCGCGACCCTCTGCGCGAGCCGCCGCGGGAGCGCGTGCGGATGCCGGCCGGCAGCTACTACGTGCAGGAGCCGCCGCGCGGTGCCCGCCCCGACATCGGCCGCCCCGAGATGGGCCGCAGCGAGCTCGCCGCCACCCCCGCCGACACGATCCAGAACTCGCGCATCGAAGCGCTCGAGCAGATGGTGCGCGCGCTGTCCCACGATCTCGCCGGCGAGCGCAAGTCGTTCCAGGGACTGATGCAAGACATGCAGAGGGATTTCATGGCCACCCGCGACGATCAGAGCCGCCTCGGCGGCGGACTCTACGACCGGCTGCAGTCGCTCGAGCATCTCGTCGCGCAGGGGCGCGGCGGCGACGGTGCACCGCAAGTGTACGAGCGCCTGCAAGGGCTCGAGATCGGCCTCGACAAGCGTCTCGCCGAGCTGTCGCGCACCTGGTCGGGCCTCTCCGAGCGGCTGCACGCCGTCGAGCAGGCGCTGTCGAGCGGCGCGAGCGAGCACGGACGCCACTGGGCCGCGGCCGCCGACAAGCTCAAGTCGCTCGAGCAGGCGGTCGGCGCGCGCAGCGCCGGCGCGGTCGACCTCACGCCGATCAGCGACCGCCTCGACGTCATCGAGGAGGCGCTGCTGTCGCCCGATGCCGCGACGACGCGCGAGGTGTCGGAGCGGCTCGCCTCGATCGAGCGGCTGGTGCAGTCGCAGCGCGCCGAGATCATCGCCGAGACCGAGGTGTTGAAGGCCGACGTCGCCGCGCTCGCCCAGCAGGTCGTGCGGCAGGCGGGGGAGGGCGACCGTATCCACCAGTTCGCCGCCCTGCTCGACCAGGAGCGCGGGTCGATGGTCGCCGCCGTGACCGGGCCGCTGCTCCAGCGCGTCAATGCGCTCGGCGCCGCGGCGGAGACGAGGCAGGGCGAGCAGGCGGCCTCGACGAGCCAGCTCGCCGAGCGTCTCGCCGCCGCCGAGCGCGCGCTGACGCTCGCGGTGCAGCGTTCGGAGGAGAGCCACAAGGCCTATGCGCAAGAGCTCTCGGAGCTGCACGACGCGCTGATGAAGCTCAACACCAACCAGCACACCCTCGCCGGGTCCATCGACCAGTGGCGCACGCACGGCGCGGGCGAGCTGACGACCGTCTCCAAGCGGCTCGAAGGGCTCGAGCGCGAGGCGGCGCGGCCGATCGCGATGCTCGAGCAGATGTCGGGCAGCCTGGAGGCGATGCACCGTCTCACGGTCAGTCGCCATCATCGCCGCAACCGGTTCTGGTACTGGCTGCTCGGCACCGACGACTGGGTGGCGGCGAGCTGGCCGTCACAGCTCTCCAAGCTCGAGGCCGAGCGCACGCTGGGCAAGCCCGCCGCCCGCCGTTGACGGCCGGTCGCTCCCGGCACGGAGGTTAACCCGGCCCGGATCTTGCTCTCTCGAGGGCGCCGACCGAGACCCACCCTCCTGCCAGCGACAAAGACCCCGTGCCGACCGAGACCAAGACCCCGGACCAGATCCCCGAGCAGCCCCGGTCCCACCCCATGCCGAAGCCCGGATCCCCAGCCGGCGATCCGGTGACGCGGCTGCGCCCTGTCTCGATCGTCGTCCTGACCGCGGGCGGCCCCCTGGCGCCGGTCGTCGTCAATGGTCTCGCCGCGCGGCTCGCCGGACCCGGCCGGACACTGACGGTGATCGAGGAGGAGCCGGAAGCCAAGTCCGAGATCATCCGCCGCCGGGCGCGCAAGCTCGGCTGGTGGACCGCACTCGGGCAAGCTGCCTGCGGCATCCTGCAGCGCCTCCTGGCATCGGGGCGGCAGGCGCGGATCGCGGCAATTCTCGGCACCTACGGCCTCGATGCCTCGCCGCCGGCCGCTCTCGCCGTGCACCGGGTGGCGTCTGTCAACTCCGACGCCTGCCGGGCGCTGCTGAGGTCGCTGGCGCCGTCGGTGGTCGCGGTCTACGGTACGCGCATCATCAAGCCCGCGACGCTCGACGCGGTTCCGGCGCCTTTCGTCAACTACCATGCCGGCATCAATCCGAAGTATCGCGGCCAGCACCCGGGATACTGGGCGCTCGCCTCGGGCGACGCGGAGAACGCGGGCGTGACGATCCATCTCGTCGATGCCGGCGTCGATACCGGCAGCGTGCTCTACCAGGCGCGGGTCGTCTTTTCGCCCGAGGACACGATCGCCACCTACCAGCACGTCCAGGCGGCCCACGCGCTGCCCCTGTTCGCCCGGGCGATCGAGGATGCGCTGGCGAGCCGCCTCGCGCCGCGGACGGTCGCGCTGCCGTCGCGGCAGTGGTTCCCGCCGACGATCTGGGACTACCTGCGCAATGGCGTCGTGCGCGGGGTCTGGTAGCGCCCCGCCTCGGACCAGCCCGTCGCTCTCGCGGAGATGACACGTCTCCGCCCGGTTGCTAGAACCCCCGGCAACCCAGGGAATCGAGAAAGACGACTTATGGCCAAGGACAAGTCCGGCAAGGATTCCGCCGACAAGGGCGACGCCGCTTCCGGCCGGCGCGCCGCAGGCGTGTCGGAAGCGGCAAAGCAAGACGTTTCCGCTTCCGGCCGGCGCGCCGCAGGCGTGTCGGAAGCGGCAAAGCAAGACGCTTCCGCTTCCGGCCGGCGCG
>JAKAML010000110.1 GCA_021812845.1 Pseudomonadota bacterium | reverse complement strand
CGGCCGCGCCCGGCCGCCGCCGCCATCCGCAGCGATCCGCCGCGCCACCGCGCGCCGCACCGCGCCCGCGATCCGCTCCTCGCCCGCGCCCATCAGCGGCCCCTCGACCGTCACGCCCACGTCGATCATCGATCCATCTCCTCCGCCAGAACCCGCAGCCAGCGGCCGCGCTCGTTGAGGTCGATCGCCGCGCGAACCTCGAAGATCCGCGCGCCGAGGACGAGCCGCATCGCCGGCGCGACGTTGACCCCCGCGCGCAGGTGCACGACGTGCGTCACCCGCCCCGCGATCCGGTCCGCCTCGAGCCGCTCGCTGCCCGTCGCCGGCGTGATCTCGGCCCACGCCTCGCCCACCGGAACCCACGTCTCGGCGGCGCCGCCGCCGCCGTCCGGCACGCGCACCACCGCCTCGACCGTCACCCGGTGCCGGAGCTTGCCCGCGTCGCGCTCGCTCACAGCCGCGCCCTCCGCCACGGCGCCAGCAGCTCGGAGACGCCGAGCGGAATCATCGTCGCCTCCGACCCGATCTCGATCGGGTCGCGGTGCTCGTACCAATGCGCCACGAGCAGCAGCAGCGCCTGCCGGATCGGCTGCGGAACGTCCGTCGCCGCCGCGCCGAACCCGGCGACGAGGTCGATCTCGATCCCGTGCGCCGCCCGCCCCGGCTCCGGCCACGTCTCGGCCGTACGCACGATCCGCGGCACCGCGCTCGCGCCGTCGACCAGATAGCCGTCCGCCGGCACCGTCTCGGGCGCCCCGTCCGCCGCCAGCACGCGGATCGCGCTCACCCCTTGCAGCGGACCGAGCGGCACCTTCACCACGCCCTTCCGCGGCCAGCGGTCGAGCAAGAGCCGCCACGACTGGGTGACGAGCGCCAGACCGAGCGCCGCCTCGATGTGGAGCCGCGAGGTCAGGATCAGGCTCGCGACCAACACGTCCTCGGTCGCGGAATCGATCCTGAGATGGGCCTTCGCCTCGGCCACCGTCACCGGCTCCGTGGCGGGCCCGCTCGTCATCACGAGGGCCATGCGTGCGTCCTGTCTGTCGTTGGTTTCCCTCCCGGGACACACCCGGCCGCCGGTCCGAGGACCGGCAGCCGGGCGCCCTTGCCCGCGGCGGGAGGAGCTCCGCGGGAGGACTCTCTTGTTTGCGCCCCGCGAGTCCGCTCCGCGGAGCCGTCCGCTAGGCGCGCTTGCATAGGCTCGGTCGGCGCAACGTCCAACGCGCGTGGCGGCCGGCTCCCCGCCGGGGAGTCGCCTCGCGCAATCGAGAAACTCGCGCGTGGCGGCCGGCTCCCCGCCGGGGAGTCGCCTCGCGCCAGCAGAGACCGCGCCTGACGGCACGCGCCAACGATCAAGCCTGGAACTTCATCAGCTTGATCGCGTCGAAGTCCTGCACGCCGTCGCCCACGCGCTTGGTCGTGTAGAACAGCACGTAGGGCTTGGCCGAATATGGGTCGCGCAGCACCCGGATGCCGACCCGGTCGACGATCAGGTAGCCGCGGCCGAAGTCGCCGAAGGCCAGCGACAGCGAGCCCGCCGCCAGGTTCGGCATGTCCTCGCTCTCCGCCACCGGATAGCCCATCAGCGTCGGCGCTTCGCCCGGCTTGCCCGAAGGCTGCCACAGGTAGTTGCCGTCGCCGTCCTTCATCTTGCGGATGACCTATTGCGTCGCGCGGTTGGTCACGAAGTGCGCGCCCGCGCGATAGCCGGCCTTGACCGCGTAGACGAGCTCGATCAGCTTGTCGCCCGGATCGACCGCCGGGAACGCGCCCGCCGCCCCCGACGCCACGAAGCCGATGTTACCCCAGCTCCAGCTCGCGTTCGCCACCGTCGGGTAGGCGAGGAAGCCCTTCGGCTTGTTGCTGCCGTCGCCGTCGACGAACGCCTTGCCCTCCTGCTCGGCGAAGGCGACGCGGACCTCCTCGGCCAGCCACGCGTCGATGTCGACCGCGCTGTCGTCGAGCAGCGCCGACGTCGCCGCCGGCATCGCATAGAGCTCCATGGTCGGGAACGCGAGCTCGGCGAGCGTCGCCGTCGCGGTCTGCGGGCGCCCCGCCGCCTCGCCGACCCAGCCCGCCTCGAACCCGGTCGTCGCATAGGGCTTCTTGTAGACCGAGCCCGACACCTGACGGATGCCGGCAATGGCGCGGACGGGCGAGATGTCCTTGAGCGCGCGGTTCACCGTCCGCTCCGTCTCGTCGGGCACCAGGTAGCCGCCGTCCGGGTCCGAGCCCGCCGACAGCGCCTTCGCCTCGACGCCGCGCAGGTTGCCGGCGTCGCCCCTCCTCACGTAGCCGTCGAACGCCGTCTTGTGCGCGAGCGACGCACCCGGCCGCGCCGCGGCCCCGCCGATCGGCAGCCGCTGCGCCTTGACCGCGAGCTCGTCCACGACGCGCTTGGTCTCGTCGAGCGCGCGGTCGATGCGCGCGAGCTTCTCGCTCGTCACCACGTCCGCGCCGCCGCGCCGCTCGATCTCGCCGAGCCGCCGCTCGTTGGTCTCCTTGAACGCCTCGAACGCGCCCATGAACTCCTCGAACGCCGCCGCCACGTCCGGCCCGCCCGACTTCGTCTCGATGTCGTCTTTCTCGATCATGTGTCTCACCATCGCTCGTTGGGGTTCAGGCGCGCATGACACCGGCCGCCCGGCGGATCACCGCCGCGAGCCCTGCGCCACGCTCACCTGTCGGATGTCCCGTGCCCGCATCCCGCAGAGCATGAAGACCCTTGAGGCCCGAGCGGACGACCGCTCGCGCCTCGCCGCGCGTCAGCCCAGCGTCCCGCGTGAGCCAGCGCTCGAACTCTCTCTCGGTCGGCGTGCCGCCGCCGAACGGATGCGCCTTCCGTGCCCGGATGCGCGCCTCGGGCAGCATCGGGAAGGTGACAACCGAGATCTCCCAGAGATCGACCTTCTCCAGCCGCCGGATGCCGGTCCTCGGATCGCGCCGCCCCTTCTCCGCCTTGAAGCCGATCGACAGCCCGTCGATGGCACCCGCCCGCATCAGGCTCAAGACCTCGCGCGCCCGCGCCACGTCCGCCATCAGCCGGCCCTTGGCGTAGAGCCCGCGTCCGTCCTCGACGAGCTGCTCCCAGATGCCGATCGGCTGCGACGGATCGTGCTGGAACAGGAGCCGCACGCCCCCCGGCCCGCGCCGCGACAGCGTCTCGCGGAACGCGCCGTCCACGATCACGTCCCGGCCGAGATCCTCGCGGCCGAACAGGCTCGCATAGCCCTCGAAGCGGCCGTCGTCGGCCACCGACTTGAGGTCGAGAGCCGTGAACCGCGCTTCCGCTGCGAGGCCGCACGCGGCCTCCCGGCTCCGCGTCTCCGCATCCGTCATGCCGTCACCTCGATGCTGTCGATTGTCGTCCCGGGGCGCGTCCCCGTGGTCCGTCCGTGCACGGTCGGCGGCCGCCGGGGCGGCCCGATCACCGGCCGGGCGCTGCGCTCACACGTCTCGCGTCATACCAGAACTCTACCCGACCACCGTCACGCGGGGATAAGTTCCGCCCGCCGCCGCCCCGTCGCGTCACCGTTCCGCAAGGGGCAATCAATGGCGGCAACCGGGGTCGCCGTCTCGAGCAGGAACCGGTCCGAGGAAACAGGCCAGGTCGGTTCCATCACTCTCGTCTTCCCCCTCACCCTGCCCGACCACGATCTCGGGCAGGGTCTCGACAGAAGGGTCGTCACCGGCCCCTCCCGCAGCGCCGTCAGCCGTCGTGAAGCGACCACGGTCGTCATGATAGGGGCTTGTGCTTGGCCGCGCCGGCGCCCGCCGCGTCCACCTCCCCCTTCGGCCCATACCCCGCCGCCGCGCGCTTCTCGTCCTCCGACAGGAACTCCGCCTTGCCGATCCTGGTCCACAAGGCCTCGCGCTCCGATGCCAGCGCCTCGATCGCATCGAGGTCGGGACGCAACGCGAGTGCCCCGCCCCACGCCGGCCCGAGCCATTCTCCCAGCGCCCGCGCCGTCCTGTTCACCAGCGGCAGCACCGTCTGCCGCCAGAAGCTGCGGCTCGCCTCCTGGTAGTTCGAATACGTGTTGTCGCCCGGGATCCCCAGCAGCATCGGTGGCACGCCCAGGGCCAGCGCGATCTCCCGCGCCGCCGCGTTCTTCGCCTCGACGAAGTCCATGTCCTTCGGCGTCAGCGACAGCGGCTTCCAGTCGAGACCGCCTTCCAGCAGCAACGGCCGCCCCGCGTTCCGCGCCCCCTGGAACCCGGCCTCGAGCTCCGCCTTCAGGCGCCCGAACTGCTCCTCCGTCAGGTTCCCGTCCCGCGACGCATAGACCAGCGCGCCCGACGGCCGCGCCGCGTTGTCCAGCAGCGCCTTGTTCCACGCCGCCGCCGTGTTGTGGGTGTCGATCGCGAACGCCGCCGCCTCGATCGGGCTCATGCCGTAGTGGTCGCATGTCGGGTGGAACAGCTTGACATGCAGCACCCGCCTGACGCCGTCCACCGCCTCGCCCGCGAGCCGCACCGACTGCCCGCCGGCGCGATACTCGAACCCTTCCGGCCAGCCGTCCGCGCCCGGGATCACCGCCACCCGGTCCGGCCTCAGCGCGTGAATCTCGCGCAACGCGCCACCCACCGCCACCGCCTCGGCATAGGCGTTGCCCGAGACCAGCAGATACCCGTAGAAGCTCTCGAGCAGATCCGTCCCGGTCTGGTCGCGGCTCGGCCGCCGCAGGAGATCGACGAGCGGATGATCCTCGATCTCCGTGTCACCCGCATAGAGCAGCAGCGGGATCGACGCCGCCGCCTCCGCGATCATCCGCACCGAGCGGTAGACGATCGGGTTCTGCGCGAACCCCTCGACTGCGAACGCCCTGTAGTCGCGCGGCGACCACTGCGGTCGCCCGATCGTCTCCCACGCCGTCACCTTGGCGGTGAGCGAGGCCTTCGCGTCATGCACGGCGAATGACGCCTGCGCGTCGGGCGCAGCGCGCGCGGCACGCAGTCTCACGTTCCGGGACGGCGCGAGCCAGCCCAGCGCATCGCGGATCAGCGACATCGAGGTTCCTCTTCCACTTGATCGCCCGCCCCATCCGGGGCCGGGCCGGTACGACGTCTCCCCTCCCCCTTGCGGGGAGGGTCGGGAGGGGGGGTGGAAGCCGTCGCGGCCCGCGCATCCGCCGATCCCGCATCCCGGTGCCGTCGGCAAGGCGCGCGGGGCCGCGATCCGCTCACAGCGTCCGGACCATCGGCCTCGCTTCCTCGTCGAGCATCAGGTCGGTCAGCGCCCACACGAGCGCGTCGAGCCGGTCGGGGCTGCGGCCGCGCGCGAGGCCGTCCATGGAGAGCGCGCACATCTGGTCCTCGAGCGCGTCGAACCGTCCCGCGTGCGACACCCGGCCCTCGGCGTAGAGCGACGCGACGGGCTCCGCGCGCACCCACTTGCCGCGCGTCGCCCTGACCTGCCGCACCACCACCGCCGGATCGATCTGCTTCAGGATCGACACCACGAGGTCGCCGCCCTGGTTCGTCTCCGCCACCACGCGGTCCGCCAAATGCGCCTTCCACGCCGCGACCGCCGCGCGGGCCCACGCCGCGGGCTCCCGCCCCTGCAGCGAATGGTCCGCGAGCACATACGCGCGCCCGTCCGTGCCGCGCCCCGCCACCACGATCCCGCAGGCGTCGGAGGTCGCCGTCGCCGTCACCGGCGGATCGACCG
>JAKAML010000109.1 GCA_021812845.1 Pseudomonadota bacterium | reverse complement strand
CTAGTGTTCCTCTTGGTTCCGACATTTGCACTGGAGCTCGCTGCAACGGGAAGCATATGTCGGAACCGGAACACTAGAGAGAAACCCGCGCGCCGCGGTGGCGGCGGACCGCCAGCACGGCCGCAGACAAGAGCAGCAGCACCAGTCCGGCGAGCATCCTGAGCTCGGCGTCGGTCGCGGTCTTCGGCAGCGTCACAGCCGTCGCACGGGGGTCGATGGGCCGTGGGGCGCCCGACGTCGCGACGGCCTGGAACGCGCGGCCAGCGACCTTGATCGCCGCCGCCGACGGAGGCCGGGGCGCATCCGCCCGCTCAACGCCGCGCTCCGCCGCTCCGAGGCCGCGTGGCAGCAACAGCCCGCCCCCGGAGCGGCGCGGCCGCTCGCCGAACACCTTCTCGAAATCCCATCCCGCCGGCAGGTTGAGCGGTACATCGGCGCGCGTGAGCCGCGTGCCCTCCGGCCGTGACGGCGTGCGATCGACGGCGACGAGGCTCGTCAGCCGGGTCACGAGACGATGTTCGAGGGCGAGCGAAAGGATCGTGCGATCGGCCGCCTCGGGCGTCGTCTCGCGCAGCGTCCGGGCCGCTTCCGCCTCGCCGATCTTGCGCCGCGCCCACAGCTTCGACAGACCGCGTCCCTCCGCCGCGCGGTCGAGCGGGACTGTGATCCGCCACGGCCGGTCGCCGATCCGGCCCGCGATCTCGAGATCGCCGGCGAGCGGGGCGTCGGCGCCGGGGAGGCGCGCCGCGAGGACCACCGGCTCGCCGCGATGGAGATCGGGCAGCGTGCCGGGGGTGACGTCGGCGCCCGCGACCGTGATCCGCGCCGTTAGACCGGTTGCGACAGGGCTTTCGAGCTTTTCGAACAGCTCGCGCATCCTGACCTCGACCTGCTCCGGCGAGCCGATATGGGTGAAGCTGCCGCGGCCGGTCTCGGCGGCCCGCGCCATCAGATAGGTGTTCGGCGCCGAGCCGATGCCGACCATGTAGACGCGCGAGCGGCCGAGCCCGGCGGCGATCGTCGCCAGGAGCCCGCTCTCGTTGCCGATCGCGCCGTCCGTCAGGAAGATCACCTGCCTAAGGTGTCCCTTGCCCGCCTCCTCGCCGCGATCGTCGAGCGCCGCCCGCATCGCCGGCAGCATCTCGGTGCCGCCGCTGGCCTCGATGCGCCGGACCCAGCGCCGCGCCGCCTCGACATTGCCCGCACTTGCGGGCACCGCGTCCGGATGCAGGACCTCGTGCGTGTTGTCGAACCGGACGACGTTGAACCGGTCCCCAGCCCGCAATCGTCCGAGCGCATAGTCGAGGCTCGCCTTGGCCTCCCGCATGGAGGTGCCGCCCATGGAGCCCGAGTTGTCGATCACGAGGATCACCTCGCGCGGCATGGCCGCCTCTGCTCCGCCGCCGTCGCGCGCCGGTGGGGTGACGAAGCCGACGAGATAGGTGCTGTCGCCGACGCGCTCCCGGAACAGCCCGACCGTGGGCGCGCGCTGGCCCGGCGAACTGGGGGCCGTGCTCGTCGCGGTCGCCGGCGTCCACGTCAGCTCGAAGTCGCGATCGGCGGCGACGGCGCCGCCGGACGCGAGCCTCAGAACTCGCGAGCCGTCCTGCTCTTCGCTGACCTCGACCGCGTGATGGTGGCTCTTGACCTCGCCGAGCGGGAAGCCCGCCGCGAGCCGGACGCCGATCGTCACCGGGTTCTGCGGCGCATAGACCGCCGGATCGAGCACCGGCGGCGTGATCTCCTCGCGATCGGGAACCGGGTCGGCGACGGCCGTCCCCCAGCCTTCCCCGCCCGGCGTCGGGTCCGCGACCTGCACCAGCGGCGGCGGGCTGTAGCGCGGGCCGACCACCAGCGGCAGTCGCATCGAGAACATGTCGCCCGACCGCCGTACCGGCTCCTGGTATTCGAGCTCGATAACGACCGTCTCGCCGGGGCCGATGTTGGCGACCGAGTTGGTGAACAGGTTGGGCCGCTCCTGCTCCATCAGCGCCGCCTTCTGGCCCGCCGCCTTGGCCTCCTCGAAGACCCGCCGCGCCTCCTGCCGCTCCTTGATCTCGGCGACGACGACGCGCGTGCCGACGATCATCTTCAGGCTGTCGACGGCGGCGCCGTCCGACAGCGGATAGACGTAGACCGCCTCGACCCAGCCCTCGGTCGGGTTGTGGAACATCTGCGTCACCCGTCCGCTGAGCGTCGGCCCGCTGATCGTGACGTCGTAATCGGCGCCGAGCCGCGGTGCCTCGACGTACTTTCCGTCCTCGTGCGTCCTGAACAGCAGCGCACCGGTGTTCATGTCGATGGGCCGCACGAACATGAATCCGTCCTGCCGCGGCGCAGCATGGGCGCCCGCGCGGGCCACCGGGGCTCCCGCCGCAACCGCCGCAATTGCGACAACAATGGCCCCGCACAAATGCGCGGCCCAGGCCCGCCGGGTGGCGGGCGCCGGCCTGCGGGACAGCACTTCCGGCGGCACGAACGGCACAACGGACATGAACATGGCTTCCAGTCCTCCGATGACGGCGCGCTTCTCATCCCCGACCCGCTCCCGATCAGGCCCGTCCGGCGCCCGCTTGACGAGCGCCATGCTCGGCTTTGTTCGGCACCGGTCCGTCCCCGCCCGCCTCGACGGCGCGAGAATCGTACAGAAGTGTGCGGAGTTGTGCGGATGCGTCCGCTGCGCAGAGAGATGACCGACGTGCCCGGGGAAAGGCCGCAGGACGGTCATGCGAGCCGGCTGGCCGAGGCGGCGAGCCGCGGCGTGGCCGCGATCGTCCGCGAGGAGATCGCCCGCCGGCGCTGGTCGCGGCAGCAGCTTGCCGACGCCGCCCGGATCTCGATCTCGACGCTCGAGAAGGCGCTGTCGGGACGGCGCCCGTTCACGCTCGCGACCACCATCCGGCTCGAGGATGCGCTCGGCGTCAGCCTGCGCCCGCGCCCGGACGGGGCGCATCTCGCGCCGACCGGCAACGGCACCACGCCGTCACCCGCGACGCTGCCGCACGTCCCCGGCGTGGCGCCGGAAGCCTTCGGCAGCTACGCGCGAACCGCCGTGTCGTGGATCGAGGGCACATACCTCACCCTCAGGCCGTCGTTCGGCGAGCCGGGCGCGATCTACGCCTACCGGACCGAGATCTCCTGGGAAGCGCAGTCGTCCGTGCTGACCTTCCGCGAGGCAGAGCGCATCGACGCCGCGTTCACCCAGTACGGCACCGTCTCGATGCCCAACCAGTCCGGGCACATCTACCTCGTCACCAACCGGCACGGGCAGTACCGGCTCGTCGTCGTCGCCCGGCCGACGATCACGGGCGAGATGTTCGGCATCCTGACCACGCTGCAGGCCGGGCGCGGCGCGCAGCTCACCCCCGTCGCAACACCGATCGCGCTCGTTCCACTGTCGGCTGCGACCGACGGCAAGGCCGCCCAGCGGCAGCCGGTCGCGGTCGCGTTCGGCCGCATCGGCCGCGGCCACGCCTGCTACCCGGCCTATGCGCGCCTGCTGCGCCGCGCGGTCGACGAGCCGTTCGCGCTGCTGCTCGCGCCGTGACGCCCGAATGCCCTACTTCGCCAGCTCCGCGTCGAGCTTGCCGAACATGTAGCCCCACTTCTTCGTCTGGATGTCGACGAGGAGCTTCATGCGTGCCTTGAGCTCGACGAGCAGGCCGCAATCGGGCGTCGCCGCCGCCGCGCCACCCTGTCCGAGCGTCGAGATCTGGTCGAGGAGCTCCGACGACTTGGCCTCGAAGCCGGCGATGGCCTCGTCCTTCACGAACGGCGCCGCCTCCTTCATGAACTGGTCGTGGCTCCAGCCGCGCTTGTCCTTGAGCGTCTTCAGGCGCTCCTGGAACTCGGGCTTGTGCTTCTGATTGAGGTCGCGCAGCGCCTCGGCGGCCTCGTCGACCACGGCCTCGAAATCGGCCTTCGCACAGCCCGCGGCCTGTCCCGCCGCATCCGTCACGACGGGGCCGCAGGCAACCATCGAAGCCAGGACGGCGACGAGGCGCAGACTGCCGAACGGCCCCCTGGCTGCGCCCCTGGTAGGCCCCCTGGCAAGCCCCCTGCACGGCGCCGTGCAAGACCATGTCCCCCGTGCTCCCATGACCGACTCCTAACCGCCATGGGCGCGACCGGCAAGGGCCGCGACGCTGAACACCGCTACGCGACCGGCGGCGCCTTCCGCGTCGCCGTCAGAACGACGGTCCGAACCTGTTCGAGCGCGGGAAGCCCTTGGGTGCCATGCGGCCGGCCTGCGCGCGCTCGCCGACCCAGTCCCTGAGCTCCGACCAGCTCAACGTGAACGTGCGGCCGGCGCTGTCGAGCCAAGTCAGGCCGTCGGCCTTGCGGAACACGCGCGCGTCGGCGAGCGACCCGTCCTTGAACCGCTGCACGATGACGCCCTTGCCGCGCGCCATCTCGTTCAGCTCGTCGAGCTTGAACACCAGCATCTTGCGGTTGTCGCCGATGGTCGCGACGTGATCGCCCTCGACCGGCACGCACACCTTCGCCTCCTCCGGCTCGGCGACGTTGAGGATCTGCTTGCCTTTCCGCGTCGCGGCGACGACCTCCTCCTCGGCGACGACGAAGCCGTAGCCGCCCGACGACGCGACGAGCAGCTTGCGTCCGGGGTCGAAGACGAACATCTCGACGAAGTCGTGGTTCTCCTCGAGATCGACCATCAGTCGCACCGGCTCGCCGTGACCGCGGCCGCCGGGAAGCTGGCTCGCCTCGAGCGTGAAGAACTTGCCGTTGGTCGCGAACACGATCAGCTTGTCGGTGGTCGAGGCCTTCACGGCGCGCTTGAGCCCGTCGCCCTGCTTGAACTCGAGCTTCGTGAGATCGTCCTGGTGGCCCTTCATGGCCCTGATCCAGCCCTTCTCGGAGAGGATCACGGTGATCGGCTCCTTCTCGATCATCGCCGCGTCGAGATCGACGTCGATCTCGGGCGCGTCCGCGAACTGGGTCCGGCGGCGCCCGAGCGCGGTCTTCTTTGAGTAGCGCTCGCGCGTCGCCTTGATCTCGTCGGAGATCCGCTCCCATTGCAGCTCGTCGGACTTGAGAAGAGCCTTGAGCTGCCGCTGCTCCTTCGACAGCTTGTCGTGCTCGGCGCGGATCTCGACCTCTTCGAGCCGCGACAGCGACTTCAAGCGCAGGTTCAGGATCGCCTCGGCCTGCACGTCGCTCAGCCTGAAGGTGCTCATCAGCACCCTCTTCGGCTCGTCCTCGAAGCGGACGATCCGGATCACCTCGTCGATGTTGAGGTAGGCCACGAGGTAGCCGTCGAGCACCTCGAGCCGGTGCTCGATCTTCTTCAGGCGATGCTCGGTCCGCCTGACGAGCACCTCGACGCGATGCTCGAGCCATTGCTTCAGCACGTCCTTCAAGCCGAGCACGTTCGGGATCTGTCCGGCCGAGAGCACGTTCATGTTGAGGCCGAAGCGGACCTCGAGCTCGGTCAGCCTGAACAGGCTCTCCATCAGCACGACCGGATCGACGGCGCGCGTCTTCGGCTCGAGCACGAGGCGGATCTCCTCTGCGCTCTCGTCGCGCACGTCGCCGAGCAAGGGGAGCTTCTTCTCCGACAGCAGCTCGGCGATGCGCTCGACGAGCTTGGCCTTCTGCACCTGATAGGGGATCTCGGTGACGACGATCTGGAAGCCGCCGCGGCCGGTCTCCTCCTTCGACCACCGCGCGCGCTGGCGGAAACCGCCGCGGCCG
>JAKAML010000108.1 GCA_021812845.1 Pseudomonadota bacterium | reverse complement strand
CCGTCCGCCGCCTGCCGGGAGCACATCTCGAGGATCCGCTCCGGCGCGCCCTTGACGCAGGCAATGACCGATCCGTCATGCCCGCGGTGCAACGTCGCCATGTAGCGGTAGGCGGCGTCGAAGGGGATCTCGTCGAGCCGCGGCAGCTCGCGCGCGAGGCGATCACGGTCGAAGCCGGCCTTGGCGCCGAGGACGACGAGCGCGCCTTCCATCGGATCGCCGTCGACGACATGGCGACCCTCGACGGCGCGCAGCGCGCCATCGTTGCAGAGCACCGCCGCGCGACAGAGCGCCAGGAGGAGCGGGTCGGCCGCAGGGTCGATCTCGACCCCGTCGCGGCCGAAGCGCCCGCGCGGTGCATAGCCGGCGCCCGAGACCTCGACGTCGCGCCGGGACAGCACGACGCGGGTGACGGTCATCTCGTTGCGGGTCAGCGTGCCCGTCTTGTCGGTGCAGATCGTCGCCACCGCGCCGAGCGTCTCCACGGCCGGCAGGTGACGGATGATCGCGTGGCGCGCCGCCATGCGCTGGACGCCGATGGCGAGCGTAATGGTCATGACCGCCGGCAAGCCCTCGGGGATCGCTGCGACCGCCATGCCGACCGTGGCCATGAACGCATCGGCCGCCAGATAGCCGCGAACCAGGACCGCGAACGAGAACGTCACCGCCGACAGCGCCAGGACGGCGAACGTGAGCTGCCGTGCGACGATGTTCATCTGCCGGATCAGCGGAGTCTCGAGCGGCTCCACCTCGCCGAGCAGCGCGCTGATGCGGCCGAGCTCGGTCGCGGCACCCGTCGCGACCACGACGCCCGCGCCCTGACCCGCCGTGACGAGGGTGCCCGAGAAGGCGAGGCAGGCGCGGTCGCCCACCGCCGCATCGGCGGCGACGGGCGCGGTCGACTTCGCGACGGGAACGGATTCGCCCGTCAGCATCGATTCGTCGATCTCGAGGTTGCGCGCCTTGACGAGCCGGACGTCGGCGGTGACGCGGTCGCCGGCCTCGACGAGCAGGATATCGCCGGGGACGACGTTTGCGGCATCGACGGTGATGCGCCGGCCGCCCCGCCGCACCGAAGCTCTCGGGCTGATCATGCCGCGGATGGCATTGAGCGCCGAACGGGCCTTGCCCTCCTGCACGACGCCGATGACGGCGTTGACGACGACGACCGCCAGGATCACGGCCGTATCGATGGCATGTCCGAGGAGGGCTGTGACAGCGGCCGAGGCGAGGAGGACGTAGATCAGGAGATTGTCGAATTGCGCCAGAAGGCTGCGCAGGGCGGACTGCGGCGGCGAGGCCGGCAGCGCGTTGGCGCCGAAGCGCGCGCGCCGGCGTTCGGCGTCGGCCTCATCGATGCCGTCGAGCCCTGTTTCCAGGGCCGCGAGCACGACGTCGGCAGGCTGGTCGTGCCAGCCTTCGATGGCCCGAGATGCAAGCACGGTGGTTCCCTCCCGATGGCGGCGCGGCCCCGGCCGGCGCTCGAGCCGGCGCGACCGGCAGCGACGAGCCGATGTTAGCGCAGCCCTCGCGGCCGCGACCACCTCCGGCTCGTCGCAGCTCGCCGCAGAAACGAGGTTGGCGGCCGGCGCCGTCTGGCCTACTCTTCGCCCGGCCAATCAGCGACCGACGGCCGATGCAGGATCTCAACGACCTCTATCTCTTCGCCCAGGTCGTGGAGCACGAGGGCTTCGCGGCCGCGAGCCGCGCGACCGGCGTCCCGAAATCGAAGCTCAGCCGCCGCGTCGCCGAGCTCGAGGCCAGGCTCGGCGTCCGCCTCATCCAGCGCTCGACACGCCGCTTCGCCGTCACCGAGCTCGGGCGGGAGTATTTCCGTCATTGCGTGGCGATGCTGGTCGAGGCCGAGGCGGCGCAGGAGGTGATCGAGCGCTCGCGCGCCGAGCCGCAGGGCACGGTGCGGCTGTCGTGCCCGCCGGCGCTGCTCTGCTTCCGGGTCGGCGGCATGGTGGCGCGCTTCATGGCGGCCCATCCGCGGCTCAAGGTGCAGGTCGAGAGCACGAGCCGGCGGGTCGACGTGATCGGCGAGGGCCTCGATCTCGCCCTGCGCGTGCGCTTCCCGCCGATCGAGGAGAGCGAGCTCGTCATGCGGACGCTGGCCCCGAGCACCCAGCGGCTGGTGGCCAGCCCCGGCCTCGTCGCGACGCTGCCGGGGGCGATCGTGCCCGCGGACCTCGCTTCGCTGCCGAGCATTGACTTCGCACCCGGCGACCGCGCTCACGAGTGGTGCCTCGAAGGCCCGGACGGCGCGACCGCGCTCGTCGGTCACAGGCCGCGGCTGATGACCGACGACATGATCCAGATGCGGCTCGCGGCACTCGCCGGCATCGGCGTCGTGCAGCTCCCGACCATGATGGTCGATACCGACCTCGCGGCAGGCACCCTCGTCGACGTGCTCCCCGCGTGGCGGCCCCGCGCCGGCATCGTGCACGCGGTATTTCCGTCGCGGCGCGGCCTCCTGCCCGCCGTGCGGCTGCTGATCGACCACCTCGCCGCCGAGTTCGGCCGGCTCGGGGAATGACGCCGTGGACCGTCAGGAGGGGACGGAGCGGGGCGTCACAAAACGGCCATCTTCTTTTTACAATATTTTTGTCGAAAGGTGACGGTCATGAATATCCGCGAGCTGGCCAAGCTCACCGGCACGCCCGAGCGGCAGATCCGGTACATGATCGCAGAAGGCTTCGTTCCGCCGCCGACCGGCGGGCGGGCCTACGCCGACTACGGAGACGACCATGTGGCGGCCATCCGCCGCTACCTGACGCTGAGGCAGCAGGGCCTGACGCCGCAGTCGATCAAGGTCCTCCTCGCCGGCGGCATGACGGTCCCTTTCCCGGTCTGTCCGGGCATCGCGCTCCATGTCGACCCTCATCTCATAGGCGTCTCCATGGACGTCGATGACGTGGCCAGCCGGGTCCGACACGTCCTCGAAGACGTTTTCATGGAGCCGAACGATGCCAGGCAACAGCACGCTGTCCGCAAACGACCCCGTTAGCCGTGCCGTCCATTCCCATTTCCTCTCCACCGCACGCATTCCCGTCCCACTCGTCGCCACGACCTACGACATCGCCATCCGCAGCGGCCTCGCCGACGTCGCCACGAGCCGCCGCTTCATCAATGCCGAGACCGGCCCGATCGAGGCCACGCTCACCTTCCCGCTGCCCGTCCATGCCGTGCTCCACGCGCTCGAGGCGCGGATCGGCGACCGGGTCGTCACCGCGGTCGCCAAGGGGCGCAGCCGCGCGCGCGAGACCTACGAGGACGCGATCGACCGCGGCAAGACGACGGCGCTGCACGAGGAGTTGCTGCCGGGCGTGCACATGCTCTCGCTCGGGCCGGTTGCGCCGGGGGCGGAGATCACCGTCACGGCGCGCTTCGCCGTGGCGCTGTCGATGATCGGGGACCGGGTAATGCTGCGCATCCCGACGACCGTCGGCGACGTCTACGGCGACAGCGGACTTGCGGACGCGGACGAGATGATCCATGGCGGCCAGAGCCAGGCCGCCGAGGTGTCCGTCACCTGTGACAGCGGCGTCCCCGTGCTGGTCGGAGGCGCGCTCGTCGATGGCAAGACGCGGGTGGCGCTCGACGTGCCGATCGTCGTCGAGGTCGGGGCGTGGACGGCCGCCACGCTCCACGGCCGCGCGGCGGACGGCACCGGCGTCAGCCTCGGCTTCGCCGCGGCGGCCACGACCGAGCGGCCGATCGCCGCCAGCGTGCTCGTCGACAATTCCGGCTCCATGAACGAGTTGTGCGAGCACCGCGCCGGACTGACGAAGCACGCAGCCGTTCTGCTGGGTCTCGCCGAAGCCGGCGCCGGCCTCGTCGACGGCGACCGGCTCCAGCTCTGGGAGTTCAACTCGTGGCCGCGACACGTCGGCACGGCCGGGCGCAAGCAGTGGCGCTCGCTGATCCGCCAGCTCACGCAGCCCACGGGCGGGACCGAGATCGGCGGCGCACTCGCGGTGCTGCTCGACGAGGATGCGCCCGGCGACGTCCTCCTCGTCACCGACGGCAAGACCCACGCCCTCGACGTCCACGCGCTGGCGCGCCGCGGTCAGCGCTTCACGGTCGTCCTGATCGGCGAGGACAGCCTGGAGGCGAACGTCGGCCACCTCGCGGACCTGACCGGTGGCGCGATCCTGGTGCCGGCCGGCGCCGACGTCGCGACCGCCGTCGTCGCCGCCCTCGATGCCATGCGCGCGCCGCGCCCGTCGGTGCACCGGACCGGCGGCGCGACGCCGGCAGGCGTCGAGGTCACCCGCGCCGGCATGACGCTGAGCGCGGCGTGGACCGCGGCGCCCGGGGGCACGCGCGACGACCGCTTCGACCGCGCGGTCGGCGCCTATGTGGCCGCGCTGCGACTCCGCGACCTCGATGAGAGAGAGGCGCAACGCCTCGCCGAGGCGGAAGGGCTCGTCACGCACCTGACGAGCCTCGTGCTGGTGGACGAGGCGGGCGCCGTGCAGCCGGGCCTGCCGGCGACGCGGAAGATCGCGCTGCCGTCGCCCGCGACGCAGGTGCTCGCCACGTCGTCGGCAGCGGCGGCGAGGATGCCGACGCTGGCCCGCGCCGCCACCCCTGTCGTGGCTCCGCGGTCGCGTGCGATGTGCGCCGAGACGGTGCGGCGCTCGGCAACGCCGGGCGCGAATCGCCACGTCCAATACTCGGTCGCACTGGATGCCGCCATCGGCTCGCGCTCGACGGGTCCGGATCGTTCCGTGAAGCGGCGGATCAGGGAGGCGGAGTTCGTGGAGAGAGACGCCGCACCCACGGGGACGCCGGCCGAGGCACCGCGGCACGAGGAACGGTCGCGCACGGCGCCGCTGCACGGGCTCGAGGCCCTGGCCGGCCGGATCGACTGGCACGCGGAAGCCACGCGCCTCATCGAGGGCGATCTCTCCGGGCTGCCGCCGGCCGTCGCCGACGCCATCGACAGGGCGGCGGAGCAGCGCGTCGTCCAGCGCGCCGCCGAGAGCCTGGGGCTCTCGGCCCGAAAGTTCGTCGTCGGCCTCCTGGCCAGGGCTGCCGCCGGTGGCGATCGATACGCCGCCCGCATTGCGCGACAGCTCTTCGTCCGGGCGGGCAAGCGGGAGGTGAGGCGCGTCTCGCAACACCTGGGCTTCGGCGCCTGACGGCGTCGGCCGGTCACGGGGCACGATGGCCGTGACCGGCCGCGCCACGACCGCATCGGGCTCCACGAAACGGCGCACCCGGCCGCCGGAACTGGGCTAAGGTGGGGGCGTGCCTCCGGCACGCTTCTCATGACACCCGACCCGCGGAGCCCCCCCCATGGAAGACAAGCTGCGCGAGGCCGCGCTCGAGTACCACCGGCTGCCGGTGCCGGGCAAGATCGCGATCCAGCCGACCAAGGGGCTCACGAACCAGCTCGACCTGTCGCTCGCCTATTCGCCCGGCGTCGCCTACGCGTGCCTGGCGATCAGGGACGACCCGGCCGAGGCGGCGACGCTGACCTCGCGCTCGAACCTCGTCGGCGTGGTGACCAACGGCACCGCCGTGCTCGGGCTCGGCGACATCGGGCCGCTGGCCGGCAAGCCCGTCATGGAGGGCAAGGGGTGCCTCTTCAAGAAGTTCGCCGGCATCGACGTGTTCGACATCGAGGTCGCCGAGAACGACCCGGACAAGCTCGTGGAGATCGTCGCCGCGCTCGAGCCGACGTTCGGCGGCATCAACCTCGAGGACATCAAGGCGCCGGAGTGC
>JAKAML010000107.1 GCA_021812845.1 Pseudomonadota bacterium | reverse complement strand
CGCAAGTTCCCTGGCGGCTATCCCGACTACATCGTCAACCACGAGCGCATGCCCGGCGTCGGGCCGCTCTCAGGCTTCCGCGGCAAGGACGGCAAGTCGTTCGGCAAGGGCGAGCCGAATCCCAAGCAGCTCGAGGAGTACATCAAGAACGGCAGCTTCTACGTGCATCACCTCGAGCCGGGGATGCGCTATTTCAAGCACGCTAACCGCGACTACCTCGACTGGGCGCACTCGAAGGGCTACCTCGCCGAGACCGAGCAGCTGACCTTCCAGCTGTACATGGAGCCGATGCAGCGCTTCCGCCTCTCGGCCGAGGGCCACGGCAAGATCCAGCCGCCCGAGCAGCACCGCCAGCGCATCAAGACCTACTTCGATCCGCTGCCGTTCTGGTATCCGCCGTTCGAGGGCGAGATGGTCGATGCCAGCGAGTTCCCGATGTACGCGATCACCCAGCGCCCGATGCACATGTACCATTCGTGGGGCTCGCAGAACGCCTGGCTGCGGCAGATCACGGCCGAGAACAGGCTCTACATGAGCCGCACCAAGGCCCAGGCCCTCGACATCGCCGACGACGACTGGGTCTGGATCTCGAGCTACATCGGCCGCGTGCGCGCGCAGGTGAAGCTGATGGAAGGGGTCAACGACGACACCGCGTGGACCTGGAACGCCATCGGCAAGCGCGCCGGCGCCTGGAACCTCGCCGACGACGCGCCGGAGAACACCCGCGGCTTCCTGCTCAACCACCTCATCAGCGAGCTGTTGCCCGTGCGCGAGGGCGGCTACCGCTACTCGAATTCGGACCCGGTGACGGGTCAGGCGGCGTGGTACGACCTCCGCGTCAGGATCGAGAAGGCGGGGCCCGACGAGCCGGCGCAAACCTCGCCGCGCTTCGAGCCGACGAAGCGGCCTTCGACCGCCACCCCGACGACGCCCGAAGTGTCCTCGTTCGGCGCCGAGTTCAAGCCGGGGAGGCGGTAGCCTGCGTCTTTCCGCCGAAGCGAGCATTCGGCCTCGGAAACCCTCCACGATCGCCATGGCCGCGCGTGACGCGGCCATGGCGGTCACACGAGTGTTTGCAGCCCGAATGGCCGGACTTGATCCGGCCATGGAGTGGTGACGAGGCGGATCGAGGCTTCCGCGCGGCGGTTCACACGTCGAGGTTCGCGACCGTCAGGGCGTTGTCCTGGATGAACTCCCGGCGCGGCTCGACGACGTCGCCCATCAGCTTGGAGAAGATCTCGTCGGCTTCCGCGAGATCGCCGAGCTTCACCTGCAGCAGCGTGCGGCTTCCGGGCTCGAGCGTCGTCTCGGCGAGCTGGTCGGCGTTCATCTCGCCGAGACCCTTGTAGCGCTGGAGCGCCAGGCCCTTGCGGCCGGTCTCGTAGATGGCCTCGAGCAGAGAGCGCGGTCCCGAGATCGGCGCGGCGTGCTCCTTGCGCCTGAGCCGGCCCGGCTTGCCGTAGACCTCCTGAAGGTGGGCGTGGCGCTCGTTGAGCCGCTTGGCCTCGAGCGAGACCAGAAGCTGGCGGTCGAGCGCGTGGCTCTCCGCGACGCCGCGCACCTCGCGCCGGAACACGAAGCCGTCGTTGTCGTAGCGCCCCTGCCAGCCGGTCTCGGTTTCCTCGGCGATGGCGTCGAGCCGCCCCGCCACCTCTTCGGCGACCTTGCCGGACCTCTCGGCCGACTGCATCAGCGCGGGATCGAACACGCCGCCGATTGCGGCCTGCTCGACGACGGTGCGGGAATAGCGCGTGTGCAACTCCTCGACGACGCGGGTGAAGCCGCGCGCCTGATCGACGATCTCGCGCAAATCCCTGCCGGCGCGGGCGCCGCCCGCGGTCTCGAGCACCGTGTCCTCGAGACCCGAGTCGATCAGGTAGTCCTCGAGCGCGCGCTGGTCCTTCAGGTAGGTCTCGGACTTGCCGCGCGCGACCTTGAACAGCGGCGGCTGGGCGATGTAGAGGTGCCCGCGCTCGATCAGCTCCGGCATCTGGCGATAGAAGAACGTCAACAGCAGCGTGCGGATGTGCGAGCCGTCGACGTCGGCGTCGGTCATGATGATGATCTTGTGGTAGCGGAGCTTGTCGATGTTGAGCCCGCCCTCCTCCTGCCGGCCGATGCCGGTGCCGAGCGCGGTGATGAGCGTTCCGATCTCCTGGCTCGACAGCATCCGGTCCATGCGCGCGCGCTCGACGTTGAGGATCTTGCCGCGGATCGGCAGCACGGCCTGGAACTCGCGGTTGCGCGCCTGCTTGGCCGAGCCGCCTGCCGAGTCGCCCTCGACGATGAAGAGCTCGGTCTCGGCGGCGTTGCGGCTCTGGCACTCGGCGAGCTTTCCGGGGAGGTTCGCCATGTCGAGCGCGCCCTTGCGCCGCGTCAGGTCACGCGCCTTGCGCGCCGCCTCGCGCGCCAGGGCCGCCTCCACGATCTTGCCGACGATGACCTTGGCTTCCTTCGGGTGCTCCTCGAACCAGGCGGCAAGCTCGTCGCCGACCACCGTCTCGACCACCGGACGGACCTCGGACGAAACGAGCTTGTCCTTGGTCTGGGACGAGAATTTCGGATCCGGCACCTTGACCGAGAGAACGCAGGTCAGGCCCTCGCGGGCGTCGTCGCCCGACAGCGAGACCTTCTCCTTCTTGGCGATGCCGGTCTCCTCGGCATATTTGTTGACGATGCGGGTCAAGGCGCCGCGGAATCCGGCGAGATGGGTGCCGCCGTCGCGCTGCGGGATGTTGTTGGTGAAGCACAGCACGTTCTCGTGGTAGCTGTCGTTCCACCACAGCGCGACGTCGACGGAGATCCTCTCGCGGTCGGCGCGGATCATCACCGGGTCGGCGACGAGCGGCTGCTTCGAGCGGTCGAGATAGCGCACGAACGCCGCCGTGCCGCCCTCGTAGAAGAACTCCTCGCGCTTGACGTCGGCGTGGCGCGTATCGGTCAGCACGACCTTGGCGCCCGAATTGAGGAAGGCCAGCTCGCGCAGGCGGTGCTCGATCGTCGCGTAGTCGAACTCGGTCATGGTGAACGTCGCCGGCGAGGGCGTGAACGTCACCTCGGTGCCGCGCTCGCCGTCCTTGGCCGCACCGACGACCTTCAGCGGCGCCACCGCGACGCCGTCGCGGAACTCGATCGCGTGCTCCTTGCCCTCGCGCCAGATGCGGCACTTGAGCGTGGTCGAGAGCGCGTTGACGACGGAGACGCCGACGCCGTGCAGGCCGCCCGACACCTTGTAGGAGTTCTGGTCGAACTTGCCGCCGGCGTGCAGCTCCGTGAACACGATCTCCGCCGCCGACCGCTTCGGCTCCTGGTCGTCGTCCTTCTTGATCCCGGTCGGAATGCCGCGGCCGTCGTCGCGCACCGTGCACGAGCCGTCGGGGTTCAAGGTCACGAGGCATTGGGTGGCGTGGCCGGCGAGCACCTCGTCGATGGCGTTGTCGACGACCTCGTAGATCATGTGGTGCAGACCCGAGCCGTCGTCGGTGTCGCCGATGTACATGCCCGGACGCTTGCGGACCGCATCGAGGCCCTTCAGCATCTTGATCGAATCCTCGCCGTAGTCCTCGGCGGCGGGAAGCTTGGGGGCGGGTTTCGCGCTCATGCGTCGGCGTCCTCGAACGTCTCTTTCCATGCCGGATTCTTATAGCACGGACGCCCGCCGGGACGGCTACAATTCGGCGCTTTTGCCGCATCCGCCACACACAATTTGTTGCCGATTTTTCAGTGTGTTGATCGCCAGGACGGAGGGCCCCGTCACGGCTGTCGACAGACCGTGGCGTGCCCGTCCGAGAGCTCGACAAACAGCGCCCGCCCCTCGAGCGCTGCGAACGCCGCGCGGTCGTTGCCGGTCATCCAGGCCTGAGCCCCGAGACGCAGGATCTCCCGAAACAGCGCGGCGCGGCGTAGGGCGTCGAGATGCGCGGTGATCTCGTCGAGCAGCAGGATCGGCGCGGCGCCCTCCTGGCGCTCGGCGACGAGCTCGGCATGGGCCAGCACCAGCCCCAGCAGCAGCGCCTTTTGCTCGCCGGTGGAGGAAAGATGCGCTGCAACGGCCTTTGGACCGTGCCCGACGACGAGGTCCGAACGGTGTGGACCGTCGAGGGTGCGGCCGGCGGCGCGGTCGCGCTCCCGGCTCTGCCGCAACGTCCGCACGTAGTCGTCCTCGACCTCGACGGCAGGGCGCCGTGCCAGCTCCGCTTCCATCGCGCCCTCGAGGGCGAGCGTGCTCCACGGGAACGCGGATCGGGGATCGCGTGCGCGGCGCGTCTCGATGATCGCGGCCAGCGACGCCACCGCCTCCGCGCGCGCCGCCGCTATGGCGACGCCGGCCTCCGCCATCTGCAGCTCGAAGCCCTCGAGCTGCGCGTTGTCGCGCACGCCGTCGGCCAGCAGCCGGTTGCGCGACGTCATTGCCCGCTCGAACCTGCCGGCGATGGCGCGATAGCCGTGGTCGAAGCAGAGGACGAGGCGGTCGAGAAAGCGGCGGCGCTCCGACGCGGGTCCGGTGAAGAGGCCGTCCATCGCTGGCGTCACCCACACCATCTCGACGTAGTCGGCGAGCACGCCGGAGCCGGATTGCTGCCGGGCCTCGATCCGCACCTGCCGGTTGGTGCCGGTCTGCCCGGCGACGATGCCCGTCCCGATGTCGCAAGACCCGAGCAGGGAATGCACGCGCGCCGCGACCGCCCAGCCGCCACCTCCGCCCGCGCGAGCGAGCTCGGAGAACGGCGCCCGTCTGAGCCCTTGGCCGGGCGCCAGCAGCGACAGGGCCTCGAGCAGGTTGGTCTTGCCGGCCCCGTTGGGGCCGACGAGAACGGCAGGCTCGGGTCGCGCCTCGACGACGAGCGACGGATAGCTGCGGAAGTCGGTGAGCGCGACGCGCTCGATCCAGAGGCGGCTGTCGTTCGTCATGCTTCACTTCCCCCGCTCCCCTCGGGGAAGAGGCGAAGACCTGCAAAGGCTCTCAAACCCGCATCGGCATCAGGACGTAGAGCGCGCTGTCGTCGCTGGCGTCCTTGACCATGGTGGGGGAGCCGGCATCGGCGAGCAGGAATCGCGCCTCCTCGCCTTCGAGCTGGCCGGCGATGTCGAGCAGGTAGCGGGCGTTGAAGCCGATCTCGAGCGGCGTCGCCCCGTAGTCGACGCCGATCTCCTCCGTGGCGCTGCCGCCTTCGGGATTGTTGACCGACAGCACGAGCTTGTCCTTGCCGATCGAGAGCTTGACGGCGCGCCCGCGCTCGCTGGCGATGGTCGACACGCGGTCGACGGCGCTCATGAACTCGGCGTTGGTGACCTTCATCGCCTTGTCGTTGCCCTGCGGGATGACGCGTCCATAGTCGGGGAACGTGCCGTCGATCAGTTTCGAGGTCAGCGTGACGGTGCCGATCTCGAAGCGGATCTTGGCCTGGCTGACGCCGACCTTGACCGCCGCCGCGCTGTCCTCGATCAGCCGCTGCAATTCGTGCACGGTCTTCCGCGGCACGATCACGCCCGGCATCCCGCTGGCGCCGGCCGGCAGCGGCAGCTCGACCTGGGCGAGGCGGTGGCCGTCGGTCGCCACCGCGCGCAGCACCGGCTTGCCCGACGACTGCGCCATGTGGAGGTAGATGCCGTTGAGGTAGTAGCGGGTTTCCTCGGTCGAGATCGCGAACCGCGTCTTGTCGATCAGCCGCTTCAGGTCGGCGCTCGCGACCTCGAACTCGTGCGTCATCTCGCCGGCGGCGAGATCGGGGAAATCGTCGGCCGGCAAGGTCTGC